>NZ_JBALMR010000028.1:0-44788 GCF_036963165.1 Bacillus sp. JJ675
GACCAAATCGGACTTTTCTTTCAACACCCCTGACGGTGCATGTCCGGAGTGCAGCGGCCTCGGTACGGCGGTCGAGATTGACATCGACGCCGTATTTGAAAAAGAGAAGAGCATTAAAGGAGGCGCCGTCACTTTTTGGTACGACATGATGAGTGAATATCAGGCGGGCATTCTGGAAGCAGCGGGCAGACACTACGGATTTGAAATGAGCGGGGATCAGCCTTTGTCCGCATACAACGAGACGCAGTGGGATTTGTTGCTGTACGGTGTTGAAAGCGAAGCCTTTTCCCGCCGCTTCCCAGATATCGCGCCACCGAAAACTGTCGGAAAAGGCAAGTTTGAAGGCGTCTTAACCGGAATGTGGCGGCGCTATAAGGAAAAGGAAGGACAATCGGGTGAAGCCGCATATTTTATCACACAGCCATGTACGGATTGCGGCGGCGAACGGTTAAATGAAGAAAGCCGCCGTGTCACGGTAATGGGCAAAACTTTGCCCAACCTTTCAAACGGTTCGCTGGCCGAGCTTCACGGCTGGATCGAGCGTCTGCAATCGAAGCTTCAGCAGGAAAAAGATGCGCTTCTTGAGACGGTGCTTCATGATTTGCTGATCAAAGTAAAACGGGTGATCAATGTCGGCCTCGGCTATTTATCCCTGGATCGGAATTCAGTGTCTCTTTCAGGAGGTGAAACACAGCGCCTCAGACTCGCTTCGATTCTCGGGTCAGGCCTGACCGGTGTCTTGTATTTACTGGATGAACCGACCTCCGGACTCCATCCGAAGGACACAGACGGCCTCATCCGCGTCATGAAAGACCTGCGGGACCTCGGCAATACCGTCGTTGTCATCGAACATGACGAACGCGTCATACAGGAAGCCGATCATGTGATTGATATCGGCCCGGGCGCCGGGCGGTTCGGAGGAGAAATCGTCGGGCAAGGAACGCTGAAAGAGCTGCTGGAACAGCCTCATTCCGTCACAGGCCGTTATTTTAAAGAAAAAAGAACAACTGCTTCAAAAGGACGCAAAGGCAACGGAAAACACATAACGATTCATGAGGCAGACCGCCACAATTTACGGGCTGTCACGGTATCGTTTCCGCTCGGGTGCCTGGTATCGGTCACAGGCGTCTCAGGATCGGGCAAGTCAACGCTGATCTTCGACTTGCTCGCCCAGGCTGAAAAAGGAAAAACAAACGTACAGGGCTGCAGAATGATCACAGGAATGGATGCGGTTGAAAATGTGGTCAAAGTCGGCCAGGCCCCCATTTCCCGAATGCAGCGTTCAAGCGTCTCCACCTATATCGATTTATACACCCTCCTGCGCAAATTGTTTGCTGCACAGCCAGAGGCTAAAGAAAAGGGCTTGAAAGCGAACAGCTTCTCCTTTAATACGCCGGGCGGAAGATGCGACAGATGCGAAGGGCTTGGACAAGTCTCGGTAGATATGCATTTTCTCTCTCATTTGCAAGTCGCTTGCCCGGACTGCCGCAGCAAAAGATTCAACCGGGAAGTCCTGACCGTCAAATATAAAGGGCATTCGATCGCAGATATCCTTGAGTTGTGCATCGAAGAGAGCCTCTCTCTATTTACTGAACAAAAGAAAATCACAAAACTGCTGAAGCTTTTATGCGAAGTCGGCCTTGGATATTTGCAATGGGGACAGCAGGTTACGACCCTTTCCGGCGGGGAAGGCCAGCGCTTAAAGCTTGCAAAAGAGCTCAGCAAATCCGCTTCGGGACACAATCTGTATCTCTTGGACGAACCGTCGGCAGGACTGCACCATCTTGATGTGCAAAATCTCCGCTTGCTCCTGGATAAACTGGTTGATGCCGGGCATACGGTGATCATGGTCGAACACAATACCGACTTAATCGGGGCTTCTGATTGGGTCATCGATATGGGTCCCGGCGGCGGAGCCGACGGGGGCAAAGTGGTGGCCAGCGGTGCGCCGAGAGAAGTCGCATGCATCAAAGAGTCGGTTACAGGCGCTTTCTTACATGCATAAAAGCCAATAAAAAAACACCTGTAAAGGTGTTTTTTTATTTCTGATCCAAAGTCTGTGTCTCAATAGAAGCACGCTTCCCGATTCCGAACGCATAATAGCTGACTGTCACGAGAGCAAGGAAGATAACCCCTACAATTAAGGAGACGCGCGTGTCATCGTTGAACCACATGCCGACTAATACCATGAGCAAGAAGGCAATCGTCAAGTAGTTCGTCAAAGGGGCGAAAGGCATTTTGAACGGATGCTTGCCGATGTCGGCCCCTTTTGCCTTTCTGAATCCGATGTGGCTGAACAGAATGACAAACCATGGGATCATCCCCGGAAGAACGCTCGCGCTGTATACGTACACAAAAATATTAGGCGGTGCAATGTAGTTTAAGACGACACCGATGGCCAAGCCGATCAGGACGGCGATTGTCCCGTACAGCGGCACACCGTTTCTGGAAATCTTCTTAAAGAATGCCGGCGCCTGTCCGTTCACTCCGAGCGTATAAAGCATGCGCCCCGCGCTGAAAATCCCGCTGTTGCAGCCTGACATCGCCGCCGTAATGACAACGAAGTTAATGATGCCGGCCGCCGCGGTAATCCCGACTTTTGCAAAAGTCGATACAAACGGGCTGCCGATTGAATTCAGCTCATTCCAAGGGTAAACCGTGACAATCACGAAAATAGCACCGATATAAAAGATTAAGATGCGCCAAATAATGCTTTGAATCGCACTTCTTAACGTGTTCTGCGGATCTTTTGCTTCCCCTGCCGTAATCCCGATCAGTTCAACGCCTTGATAAGCTGCGATGACAAGAGACAGCGCAAAGAAAAATCCTGAAAATCCGCCGGTAAAGAAGCCGCCGTGCGACCAAAGGTTGGACAATCCGATGGCGTGTCCGCCATTTCCGAGCCCGAAGAAAATAATCCCGAGACCCGCCACGATCATCAAAACAATCGTCACAATCTTAATCATTGCAAACCAAAACTCAAATTCCCCAAACGATTTAACAGAGATGAGGTTTGCCCCTCCAAGAATCGCCATTGCGATAATTCCCGGCACCCAAGCGGGCAGATCCGGAAACCAGTACTGCATGTACTCCCCGACGGCGATAATCTCGCTCATCCCGACAATCACCCATTGAAACCAGTTGCTCCATGCGGTCATATAACCGGCCAGCGGATGTATATATTTATGGCCGAATGTCGCAAACGAACCGGTGCTTGGCTCCACATACAGCATCTCTCCCATTGCACGCATGATAAAAAAGATAAAGATTCCGCATATTGCATATGCAAGCAGGACAGACGGCCCAGTCCACTTAATCGTGCTGGAAGAACCCATAAATAAGCCGACACCGATTGTGCCGCCGAGCGCGATCATTTGGATATGACGCGCCCCAAGACCTCTCTTCAATTCCTTGTTCGCCACTTCTTTTCCTCCTCTAACACGGCTGATCAAATCTATTTCAGACGAAGTAGTAATAACAATCTGACAATTTTGATTTATAATATACGCCAAATTACTTATTTCATCATAATAAATTTCTCCGGAAAATACAATTGTTTTTTTCAGGAGAACACGTTTTAGTCTATTAAATAAGTAAAAATCAGTTATTTCAATATAAAGAAAATTAAGATATTTTAAAAGAGGTAGAAAAAACGGAACGCAGGAAGGCGTTCCCCTCTTATTTTAAGAAAAACACGTCAGGTTTAAAATGTCGTACAGCTCATCCAGTTTTTGAATTTGATAGGTTGGAACAATGCCGGTGTCGTTCGCTTTCATGCCGGGGTTCAGCCAGCATGTATCAAGCCCGGCGAGCCCGCCGCCTTTGATATCGGCCGTCAAGGAATCGCCGATGATCAACCCGTGCTCTGTTGAAAAGTCGGGAATCCTTGCAAACACATAGTCAAAGAATTCCTTCATCGGCTTTTGATAGCCGGTGTCCTCGGAAACAAAAATCCCCTTAAACAGCGGGTACAGCCCTGAATCGTGCAAGCGCCTGTACTGCGTCTTTGAAACGCCGTTCGTCACAATATACAGATCATAGCGGCTGTGCAGCTTTGTGATCAATTCCAAAGCCCCGTCCAACAGCTGATGGCCTTCCTCCAGAAAGCCGCGGTACCTCTTCTCCAGCAAAGCTCCGTCCGCCTCGCGGCCATATTCGCTGAATAAACGGGAAAAGCGGGTATTGACCACTTCGTCGCGGCCGATCTTTCCTTCTTCAAACTCCCTCCACAGACCTTGGTTGATTCGCTTGTAGTCGGCTTCGATTTCCTTTGTCAGCGGAAGGTCCTGTTCCTCAAAAAGCAGGCGCAATGCCATACTTTCCGCCGCGCGGAAATCCAAAAGTGTATCATCGACGTCGAAAAATAATGTTCGGTATGTTTTCACAAATATGCCTCCGTTTTTTAATCATTAGATGTCTCCAAGTCTTCAAGCTCCTTCTTCAGGGCGCTTGCTGTTTCAGCTTTCTCCCGCTCCGTTTGCCTGTCAAAGACAAGCTGTTCGATAAATTCCCAAATATCCTCCAGCCTGCGCTTCACCTGATAAAACCTTAAGGCCTGCCGATTCAGTTGAAATCCCTCATGAACCTCAAGGTAGACGCGCAAAAACTCTTGAAAATACGGCTGTTCCGCAAAAAACATCAGATCTGCTTCAACCGGAGCCAGTTTCAGCCCTTCCCAGTCGATCAACACCAATTCCCGCCCGGTCTTCATTAGATTCCAGTTGTGAAGATCGGTGTGACATAAAGCCAACTTCAGATCGGCGTTTTTCAAATGGTGTGAAAGCTCTTCGACCGTCTCTATCGCGCGGCGTATTGATTTGATATGCGGGGCAATCAGTTCTGCGGCTTCGCCGGGAAGTCCTTCACTCAGCAACGATCTCATCTGCCGGACAAATGGAACATCGAAGTTTTCCTTTATCCCGCCGGTTGCAACCGGGATGCCTTCTCCATACGAATGGAGCTTGGCAACGATTTGTGCAAGTTTTTCAATCTCTTCCGTATAGAGCGTCCTGCCGCCGATCGTTTCTCCGTCAATGTATTAGATTCCATGGTCATCCTCGCATTTGTAGGCGCCATGCTTCGTTGAGACCGGAACAGGGACGCTCCCTTTTAAGCGGGCAGGATGGCTGAGCCACTGAACAATCGGAGCGTAGACATCGATAAGAGCCGTTAATTTCGCGGTCGAAGCCCTTTTTTTATCATAAACCTTTAAAAAGTAATCCGCACCGCCGCCGGCCGTCTTATAAGCAAGAGCAGACCATCCGCCTTGCTGCGGGGAAACGGCGTTACTGTCTATACCATAATAAACGTTCAACACGTTCTTGACGTCAAACATCCCGTTCTCCTCCAAGAAAACTGCACCCCTTCACGAGATCAGGGGTGCGGCCGCGTATTAATAAATCTCTTTCGCGCCAGGTTTCAGCCGCCGGACATGCTTCAAGTACTGCCTGACCTTTCCGGCGTCTGCATAAGGATACTCATACCGAAAGTGTTCCGCCGCTTCAATCGCGGTCTCTTCAAATAAATCGGTCAATGCAAACAAAGCGCTCCAAACATCGTCATAGTCTCCGTGAGGATACGTCGCCAACAGCCTGTTCCATGTCTCTATATCAACGTAACGCTTCAGAAACTTGGCGTTCTTTCCAATGCTGAGCGAAAAATCGGTTTCGATGCCGACCTTCCATTCGAGCATTTTCAAAAGCATCGCCCTGGCAAGAACCAAATGGTCGATCGCATAAAGAATTTCCTGTCTCCACAAGCCTTTCGCCACATATGTCGAAGTCCACCAGCATTCATTGCAACAGTCTGCAAAGGCTTGTGCGGATGGCCGTTTCACCCAATACTCTTCATCCGTCGGCGGCGGAATCGCAGGCAAGCCGCCATCCTTATCCAACAAGATAACGGTCAAACCGTCTTCACGGCAATATTCATCCTTCTCTTCCATAGGAATAAGCATTAAGTCGATCCGGTTGCCGTCGGTAAACAGCATCATATAAGTAAAACGGTCGCCAAGCTCATTCGGAAACAATTCCATGTCTTCCGGCGTTTGCATGATGATCCGCTCTCCAAAGACATCGATCCAATCCGGATCATCCAAAAAAGACTGCATATCTGTCACAAGATACGCAATATCATAATCCCGGAAAGGGTCCTTGGGAACATTCGGATTCGTCCGCGACCCATTCATCCCGACCGCTCTGACTCTGTCATCTTCCTTGGCGACCTTTAGCACCAAATCCATGATTTCTTGTTCTGAACGCATATTCTAAAACCTCCTGTTATGTGATTGTTTTCCCAACCTACATGCCTCAGGAGGTCCCCTAATGCAAGGTTATATAAAATGCTCCAAACATGTCATTGAAACATCCTCCTTTTTAAGCTTGTTTGAGGTGATCGCCGAGGCGTTCAAACTGTGAACTAACACCCTGAATAACACCCATATCCATGACTTGCTGCAGCGCCTCTTTAGAAACAAATTGAGAACGCATGATGAGCTTCGTCTTATGTTCCTCTTCAAAAAACTCAATCTTCACCAAAGTCTCCGGCATTCCGGGAACTGCATTCCCTTCCTCATCCGCAAACACATCAACGTACACAATCCTCTCAGGCGCCAAGATATCCTGATAAACAGCCTTGCCCCAGGACACCTGCCCAAAATACTCCCCCTGGTTCTCATCTGTGCAACGCATCCCATAATGCCAAACGCCGTTCGGTTGAAACGCAAACTTACGATTTTCGGTTTTCCAGCCTTCAGGCCCCCACCAGCTTTCCAGCTGCCCGCCTTCTGAAAAAGCCTTAAACACCAGATCCCGCGGAGCGTTGAAAGCCTCTCAATGATGAGGTCGCACCCCTCTGTTTTCTCCTCCCAGATTTGACGTTCATCAAAGCGAATGTAAGCGTTTTAAAACTTGATACATCAAATATACCCAAAAAAGGATTTCCCGCCAAGAAAAACATGACATACGAAAAGCTCTTTAGAAACATTTGAATCTAAAGAGCTTTACATTATTTTAGCATAAACTGTAATAAACGTTGCATTACACTGATGATGAGATATAGTATGGCTAATCATCGATGCCAGGACTTTTATATCAACTTTTTAAACATAATAGAAACAAGATTTTTAGAATATATTCCTTAAATTTTAATTTTTTTATCGAATTTAGACAATTGATTCTATAATTAAGTTATTCAATACTTTTTAAATAGCTCACCATTTTCTCTGCAACGGCTTTGGCTAATAAAGGTGGAACAGCATTACCGACTTGCTGGTATTGCTGATCTTTTTTACCCTTAAACACGAAATTATCTTTAAAGGATTGGAGGCGAGCTGCTTCCCTAACACTAAGTGCCCTTGCTCTTGTGGGGTGTTGCCACATTGATTTTCTAACATTAATTACAGTAGGTGAAGGCTCATCATAATTGAGACGAAGATAAACCGTGTTTTGAGTACGAGAAGCATCCGTATACGACCCTTTCAATTCATCTGAAAGATTGTGGAAATTTTTCCCTCCTATCTCTTGGATAGCTTTAAATCTTTTTATACTTAATTCCTTGCTTCTTGGAGTAATATGATTAAACAATTCATTATTATTTGAAAATCCCCTATAATAATTTGTCAATTTTGTTTTATTATTACTTTTATAAATTTTGAAATTGTAAGAATCCAAATCATGTTGAGGTTCAATTTCTTGTAAGTCAACTATGGCATCTTTCACTGTGTAAATATAATCGTAATTCTCCTTGGGTAATTCAATATTTTTCCCGGTTTTTATACCCATCATGATAAAACGCTTCCGACGCTGTGGAACACCAAAACCCGCAGCATCCAAAACATTTTCACACGTACTATATCCATAAAACCTAAATACTCGTTCTAAATATTGTACAACATTGTAAGATTTCACCTCAGTCTGAACAATAATGCTTTGGTTATTTTTATTTACAATGTTTAATCTATCACATTCAATGTTTTCATCCCTTAATTCTTTACACCTTGTTAAAAATCGATTAAATTCAATAAAGATCAGGATATTTTTTCTTAAGTTCTCCGTAATTGTTGTTTGGCAGATGCTTTCTTTTAATGAATCTGCTGCATGACTTAGGAGTTCTTTTACAGTATTATCTGGAGAATTTTGTGTCTCTAGTAAATTTAGAATTTGTTCAATTTCGTGGATTTCCTTATTGCTTTTAAAATTAATTTTCTTATTCCCCTTTAGCTTTCTCTCTATCACTCTTAATCTAGTGTTAAGTAAAGGTTGATCTATTATCGGACTTGGCACTTCATCAATAATAGAAAACTTCCTAACAATATTTTTAAGTAACTCGTTATCAGTAATTAGTAAGTTAATATGGTCTAGCTCATATAATTTATTTTCGTCTTCTTTAGAAATTTGATCCAGATGAATTTTTGAGCTAAAATCATTAAAATTATTAGGATTGTACTTTGTAACAAAAAATTTGTGTGCTGGGGAATTAATTGATTTTACATTTTCCATTAAAAATGCAATAGGTTGCACGTCCCTAATTGCTCGAACAAATTCTTTTACTAACTGATTATTGTTTGAGATTACATAATTTTTTTGGCGATTTGCATTAGAAAATCCTTGACAAGGCGGTCCACCAATTATGACTGTTCGATCTGAGTCTACCTCTAATTTCTTAAAATTGATTTGAGTTATGTCGCTTAGCCCACCAGGAGCTGTCAAAATTAAATCCTTGTTTTGTCCATGATTATATATATAAGTCTGCTGCGCCGCTTCATTAAGTTCAACAGCATATTTCACCTCAAAATAGCCTGTTTGTTCAAAGCCATTGCTTAACCCACCTGCTCCAGCAAATAAATCAATTAAATCAAATTTTCCATTGGTCATCCCTATATTCCCTTTCTAACACAGTACATTTATTCTATTTTCTTATTATGCAGCATAACTTATCTCTCTTGATATATCAATAGAATAAAGTACCTCTTAACACTGCAATTAAATATTTTGAGTAGCAAACAGGTCTTTTTTAATTGCTTCTTTTAAGTCGTCTTTGGTCATAAAATCAAGCAGTATTATACCTCCCATTGCATTAACTTGTTTTAATATTTGACGATATGTATGCCGTTTCAATCCTTCCTCTCCCATTTCACTCATTAACTCAAGGATCCCTTTCATAACTTCTTGATTTCTGGAAAAACTTCTTTCCATCACATTTAAATAAATATCTGTGTTACCCAATACGATTCTTGTAAGTTCATAAGGATCCTCTTTACTCCCATCTTTGGTTTCTTCAACAGCCCACCATAGACGTGAAATAGCATTCCTCAAAAAAGGACGATCTGTTTCTGTGGAACGTACTAAATATCTTTCACGAATTCTTCCTTGTTGTTTTTTGTCTGTCAAATTCTTTAAATCTAGTTCCCACCGTAACTTTGTATATTCCCAATACTCTACCATTGATAAATATACCCATAGTCTTTCATCTACTGCCTGCATTCGTGTTAAAGGGAGAGATTCATGAAGTGCAACAGCATTTTCAAAATCAGAGGCGACATCTGCTTTTAATGTCACCTTATGGTATTTCAACTTACTGTCAAATGACCACTCTTCCCCTGGAAAGTACTTTTCATACCATCTTTCAATCCAAGGACTCTTTTGAGAAAAAAATTCTCTAAGAACATTATTTTCAGAACTGTTAATAAATCTCCGCAAATCATTTACTGCCTTTTCCTTAAATGCTCTAAGATTATTCATTTATTACTCATCACCCTTATCCACTAGTACTTTTAATCCATTTGTCAATGCATCTCCAATAACCTTATGAGCTACTTGCAATGCTTCACTTTCCCAATTTACGTCTTCAAATGTATAACCACATTCATTTACTCGCCACTGGATAACGGGAAACCATAGTTTATCTTCAAACTGATCAATATCTTGGACAAAATAATTAAAAAGCTGTACAAGGGCTGGCAAAAGAATCATCGATGCAAGAATTGGTTCATTATCAGACTGTTGACTTGTAATTTTATAACAACGATAATTCTGTTCAGATAAATAAATACGAATACGATTACTGTCCTCAAAATTCACTTCCATCGGATTATCATCATATTGTGTATTTTTGCTAACAGAGAAAATAGACGGGAAATTTTGTAATGAATCAAGAGATTTTGTTACTGTGAATTCCATTGGATACGTTACAGCCAATAACTCTCCTATACGCAAATCAAATAAGGAATCAGCGAAATCTTCGTGAGCTTTTTCATTTTTATAATTTTGGATCGGTGTTTTCACAATAACTGCAGGCTGTATTTCAATTTTTCCATCCAATAAATCAGAAGATATTTTAAAAGAAAAGACTCTATCAGTGAAATGAAATGGTTTACGGTAGCGTGTTTTTCCACATTCTATATGCAAAACGTATGCTGCTTTTTGATCATCAATTAACTTAACAATATCCATATTATCCAATAAAAACTCTCCACTTATTGTATAATGGGACTTATCGGCATCTAATTCAACTGAAAAAGTATCCTCTTCAATTTCAAAGATTCCGTCAATGCTATCGTCAAAAAATGTTAATACCGGATATGGAAAATATCTTTCGGAAATTTTCACTTTCTCTACTTCCCTTCCAATACTCGAATATTCAATGCATATCGGATTGGCTTCTCAAACCGAAATAAAATTGCTTCTTCGATTCCCTTCTTAAACTCAAAAGGGCCAATATATTTACCATCTTTAACCTTAATTGGTTTTCCACTTGAAGTTTTTGCCTCAACTATAGTAAACGTTTCTTTCGAAGTTTCTCCAATTACATCCACTAAAAAATAGCCAATATCAGTGCTTTTTGGAACAAAAGAGACACGGTATTCTCCCAACATTTCTTTAACCATAAATAAACGACGAATATTTACATTTAATTTTTTGTCAGTAACTATTCCTGCTATTAAGTCATATCTTCCGTTACTAGTAGATTCTTTAAAATTATTACTTCCTCCTAGTAATTCCGTTCCTCTTTTTTTGTTTTTAGCTTTCCTTTCAAAAGCACTTTCATTTCCTGCCCCGTTTTTCCCTTTACTTTCTTTAACTTTTTCTCCCTGATAAATGGTTTTTGGTATTTTCTTAATACGCACATTAATCTTTTGTTTCTCATCTTTTCGATCTAGTATTTCTCTTTTCTTTTTTTCAATGTTGTTAATAGGCTCTTCTATATTAGTTGGTAGAAATTTACCTGCCCCTGAGAAATCTAACTCTTCTCCATCTTCTTCTAAAATAAGTTCATCAATGCAAGTTTTAATCCAATCATTCATCTTTTTCAAATAACGTCTCTCTTTTGAGACATTCTCTAAAGCTCGTTCTGGCTCCCATTTGTCATGTGATGGAGGCTCAAGTTCTCTAAGACGCGCATTTACTTCCGGCCCTTCGACAACAAGAACCCCAATAAACCGTGTTGTACCTTTAAAATTTCCTTTATCAAAAATCTTCATACCCATTCCTCGAATCATTGCAATTCGTTTCGGTAGATCCTTACCTTCTAACAAAAAAAGTCGTAACCCATCAAATTCTTTATCTTTCTTTTCAAAAACTCTTCCTGACGTTATTGCTTCATAATAAAGTGGTGATAATGCTTTTTTCTTCGGAGAAGCAAATTCCTTTATCCTATCTTTCAAAGTATCTTTATTTATCACAATACTATCTACAATAACTTCCAAAAGATTAGAATGAATTGAAAAAAAGAAATTTTCCAATATAGAAACAATCATACTGGACTGCCAATTTTCTTTGCCGCTGAAGCCAAATATAATAATATCAGTTCCGTATTCCTTACGCCCTAATAAACTTTTTTCAAAAAACGGAGCATTCTCTATATAATTTCCATAAATGGGGTTGTTTTTTGTTGGATTACCAAAGTAACCAGTTGCTCTTGTCTTTTCACCAGACATTTTTTCATGAGTTGCAAGTTTTCCTACTCCTTGAAAAGCTCTGATACCTTCAATATCATATGTATTATAAAATACAGTTCTTATATCTGAACAAGCAAAAGGTGCATTTTTTCCAATACCAAAAGAACCTCCGGACCCACCGCTTTTATTCGATACACCCGTAGATTTAATCAGCCCAAACCAGTTACTGTTATGAACCTCTTTAGAACCAGTTAAACCGGTCGTATTATAATCACTAATCTTTAAAACAGGAATAGTTTTTTTAGATAATTGAGCTTTTGCTTTTTGAAAAAACGCTTTTGCTTTAGCATTTGCTTTCCAATATTCTTCACAATTATCAAGAATCTTTAGAAAATCTTTTTTATGTGGAAAATATCCCGTATCGACATCGATCAAATCAAAAATAACTCGTACGGGCTTTGTTTTATCGTATCGTGCATCAGAAGAATTCTGAATAACTTCTCGGGCTAGACTTTCTAGAGGAGCTCCCTTAAATGTCTCAACACCTGCGTCATTTAACCCTTCTTCTGCACCATCATTATTCTCTGGAAAATTCCATTTAACCTGTTGTAAAAAAGAACTCAACATTTTTGCTCCCCTTTCTATAATGTTGTTCTAATTTTTAACTGTAATACTATTTATTTTAACACAAGTGTTGATTATCCATAAATATAGATCTTTGTATCCCTCTATAAAATCTCTTTAGTTAGCTTATTTAAAAAGTTCTATTAATATATAGCATGATCCTCCGTCAACATCACATTGCAAATTCCCCGCCGTTTTTATTTTCCCGCTTTCCTCTTCAATCACCCGCTCAAACACCTCTCGAGCCGCAGCCCCGGAGATCCGTTCGCTGCCGATGATAAAGGTCGGAACGGCGGTGATGCCGGCTTCTTCATAGGCGTGCCTGACCGCCTGCTGTTGTGTTTTCCGGTACTTTCTCGATACCAGCGCATCTTTAAAAGCCTTCTCATCCAAGCCGGCTTCTTTTGCAAGCTTCGCCAGGACCTCGATGTCGCCGATGTTTTGTTCTTCCTGGAAAAATGCGCTGTAAACTCTGTCATTGTATTCTTTCGCTTTGCCGTGCTCTTTCGCAAAGTGATAGCCTTCATAGGCCAAATCTGTATACGGATGCGGGGAAACGTTCGGCAGCTTCATATTGACATCCCACGCTTCAATTCTCGGAGCAATGGCGCTTTCCCACACCGCCAATTTCGCCGAATCGTTCAGCGGATCCAACGGCTCGTAAGGACGCGGCCGCAGTTCGAACGGCATCCATTCGACCTCCACATCCTTTCCTTCAATCGCTTTCTCAAACTGGTCTTTTCCGAGAAAGCAGAATGGGCAGACGTAATCGGAGTATACTTTAACTTTTATTGTCATGTGTTTTCCTCTCTTTTTCATCTATTTGTAACAATAATAGTTACAACGGAGTTATCTGTCAATACCTTAACACTGGATTAAAATCCTCAGGCCTGGGAACTTTGGCACTATTCATATCGTAGTATATGCGTGACAACTTGTTGTTTCATTCTTAAAAAAGGAGGGATTCCAGTTATGAAACTGAATGTCTCATATGTTTGCAGATGCAAAACTATAAAAAGGAGTTTATCCATATGAAAACAGAGAACAAACAAAACAGCTTAAAACCGTTTTTCTCATTGATTCTCTCGACCGGCGTCCCTAAGCTTGCATTGACCATCGGTTTGGCCGCAAGCCTCGTCACATCGGCAGTCGGACTCTCAATCCCGCTGTTGACCAGGGAATTGGTAGACGGCTTTTCCGCCAATTCGATCAGCATGGGCTTAGTGGGCATCCTTGCACTCGTTTTTATTATGCAAGCGGTCTGTGACGGATTTTCAACCTACTTTCTTGCCTATGCTGGGCAAAAAGCGGTCGCTTCTTTGCGGGAACGGATGTGGTTTAAACTGCTGCGCCTTCCTGTCCGCTACTTTGACGAAAAAACGAGCGGGGAGACGGTCAGCCGCGTCGTCAATGATACCGGCATCGTCAAAGGTTTAATTTCCGAGCATTTTCCGCAGTTCGTTTCGGGGCTGATCACGATTATCGGCGCCGTGGTCATTCTGCTGATTATGGATTGGAAAATGACGCTCCTCATGCTCATTGCCGTCCCGATTACGACCGTCATTATGGTCCCGCTCGGCATGAAAATGCAGACAGTGTCTAAAGCTTTGCAGGACGAAACCGCTTCGTTTACAGGAAATGTCCAGCAGACATTAAGCGAAATCAGGCTGATGAAAGCATCGAACGCTGAAACAGCAGAAGAAACAAAAGGGGCATCAGGCATTGCAAAACTGTTCACATACGGCCTGAAAGAGGCGCGCATTTTTGCGTTTATTTCCCCGATTATGCACTTTGTCATTATGATCGTCATCGTCGCGATCATCGGCTATGGCGGCATCCGCGTATCAGAAGGCACGATGACGACAGGCTCGCTTATCGCCTTTTTGCTTTATCTCTTTCAAATCATCTTTCCGATTACAATGTTTACAATGTTTTTTACTCAGCTTCAAAAAGCAAAAGGCGCCACAGAGCGGATTATCGACATTTTGAATACGGAAGAGGAAGAAGGGCGCGAAGGGGAGGAAATGGATATCTCAGACAAAGCGATACACGTTCAGAACGTGTCCTTCTCTTATACCGATGCTGAACCCGTCCTTCGCAATGTATCATTTGACGTCGAACCCGGTCAAATGATCGCGTTTGCCGGCCCAAGCGGCGGCGGGAAAACGACGATGTTCGGCCTGCTTGAACGCTTCTACGAACCAAGCTCAGGAGTCATTACCATCGGCGACACCCCGATTCAGGAGCTGTCGATGAAATCGTGGCGCAGCCAGATCGGCTACGTATCACAAGACAGCCCGATGATGGCCGGGACGATTCGCGAAAACCTTTGCTACGGATTAGACAATGCAGATGAGATTAATGATGAAAAACTATGGGAAGTAGCCAAGATGGCGTTTGCCGATGGATTCATCAAGCAATTCCCCGACCAGCTCGATACAGAAGTCGGAGAACGCGGCGTCAAGCTCTCAGGCGGACAAAGGCAGCGCATCGCCATCGCCCGCGCCTTCCTGCGCGACCCGAAAATCCTGATGATGGACGAAGCGACGGCAAGCCTTGACAGCCAATCGGAAGGCATCGTCCAGCAGGCGCTCTCCCGCCTCATGGAAGGGCGCACAACCTTCGTTATCGCCCACCGCTTATCGACGATCGTCGACGCGGATCAGATAATTTTTATCGAAAAAGGCGAGATTACCGGAATGGGCCGGCACCATGAGCTGATTGCTTCCCATGCGTTGTATCGGGAGTTTGCCGAGCAGCAGTTGGCGTAGAATAAAATAAAGGTGTCCTGAATGAAGATCGGGACACCTTTTTATCTAGCTTTTTTCAGTTTTTGTAAAACAGAACTGAGTTCCAGTCCGATTGGTTTGCAACGCATAGGTTATATTGAGCATTCCTGATATGTCATCAATGATGTTTAATCCAAGCCCCGCTTCTTTATTGATAATGGTGGTATGTAAAAACGGACACAGACAGTATGAGAGCCGCAGCAGCGATCATGCCAAATAAGATTCTCAGGACTTTGATTAACCTTCTCATATGAATCTCCTCTCATTTGATATTGAAAGGATACGATAGGAAAATAAATTTCTGATAAATTAGAATTAAAATCGCTTTTGACATTCCCCTTACGGAAAGATGTATAACAGAATAGAACCAACAATCATTCAAGAACGGAGGTGACCTCTTGCTATCGATTGGAGAATTTTCGAAGATAAGCGGAGTATCTACAAAAACGCTGCGATATTATGATGAAATCGGATTAATACATCCTGATGAAATTAATCCTGAAAACGGATATAGATATTATTCCATCGGGCAGCTAAAAAAGATGCTTTTGATCAACCGTTTGAAGTCTTTTCATTTTTCGCTGGAAGAAATCAAAGTCATTTTGGAGCTGGAAGAAGAAAAGCTTTATACTGCCCTTCATCGCAAGAGATATGAACTGCAGGAAAAGTTACATGATCTTGAATATACGCTGAAACAAATAAGCACAGATATTTCAAATGTAGAGAATGGCATTCCAATCATGTCTTCTCTCGACAAAATCGAAGTACAGCTTGTCGAAACCGGGCCAATGAATCTCCTTTATATCCGTCAGATGCTGAACAGCGATGATTATGCTGCAGGATATGGTAAGTATATCAGCAGGCTGTATGAAAAGATTGCCCACGAAAAGCTCACCTTGCTTGGTATGCCGATGACGATTTACCACAGCCCGGAATACAACCCTGCCGGGAATGATACGGAGTTTGCGATCCCGATAAAGGAACCCGTGCAGGGAACGAGAGATTTCCCCGGAGGCCTTTGTGCGAAGGCTGTTTTAAAAGGTCCATATTCAGAATTGACATCGGTATACGCCAGGCTGAGGGAATGGGTAGAAAACGAAGGATACGAATTGGTGAGTTCGCCATATGAAGTATACGTAACAGACCCTAATCAAGCCGCCGCGCCTGAAGATCTTGTGACCGAGGTGTATTTTCCCGTAAAGAAAAAATAGAGAGGTATCGATCATGCAAAACAACGACTGGCAAGCAAAAGACCCGAAAACCTTTGGTATGGACTCTGAAAAACTTTCAAAGCTGGAACCTATGATCAAATCGGAGTACTGCAATATAAACGGTATTGTTGTTGTGAGAAATGGATATATCGCTTACGAAAGATATCATAATGGCTATGGCCCCGATGATATGCACCATGTCGCATCTGTTACGAAAAGCATCATCTCGGCACTCATCGGTATTGCCATTGAGGCAGGATATATCAAGGATGCCGATCAACAGGTGCTGGACTTTTTTCCCGAATGCGATACTGCCGATAAGACAAAACAGGACATCACCATACGTCATCTTCTCACAATGACGGCTCCCTATCCATTTGAGGACTGGCACGAACCGCTCGACAAGATGTGTATGCAGCCTGACTGGGTAGCGTATACGCTGGATATGCTCGGCCAAAAAGAAAGGATTGGAACCTTTAAATATTCCACCGCAGGCGCGCACCTGCTTTCTGCCATCATCACCCGGAGTACGGGACAAAGCGCCCGTGAGTTTGCCAATAAACATTTATTTGCACCAACCGGCATGAAAGAAATCCCGGATTATAACATGACATCATTCGGCTTTGACGACCTTTTCGGAAAAAACGTGAAAGGCTGGGTACATGACCCGGACGGCAACTCAACGGGCGGATGGGGGCTTACGCTGACTCCGCGGGATATGGCGCGTTTCGGTTTTCTATATGTAAACCGCGGAATTTGGAACAATCAGCAAATTGTTCCGGAGTCGTGGATTGAAGAATCAACAGCGATGAACCCAAATCAATACGGTTATCTATGGTGGCTGCGTGAAGAGGACGGCGTTTTTGCACACTGTGCGCTGGGCGATGGCGGCAATGTCATTTGCTGTATTCCGGAAAAAGACCTAGTTGTAGCGATTGCTTCACAATTCATGAAGAACCCTGGTGATAGGTGGACACTGATTAAGGAATGTATAATCCCGGCTGTCATAGACTAGCGGCGGATTTGAAAAAGCTGCCGTGTTCTATTTGCTCTTTTCCAAGCGTTCAAATTAAAATGAGTTTAATATCGTTTAGGTTGTCAGCCTGCCCGCCTCATCCAAACGTTAAGGGGGTCAAAACATGAATTTTCAGCTCAAAGAAGCAATCGAAATTCTGGAACGCACGCCAAAAACGCTGAGCCATATGCTGACCGGATTATCGAACTCGTGGATCAATTGCAATGAAGGTGAAGCCACATGGAGCGCCTTTGATATAGTCGGCCACCTGATTGAAGGGGAAAAGAATAATTGGATCCCGCGAATCGAAGTGATCCTGACAAAGGGAGAAACGGAAACATTTCCTCCTTTTGACCGTTTCAGTCAACTTCAGCAAAACGCCGGCAAAACAATCGAAGAGCTGCTTAGTGAGTTTGCAAAGCTCCGTCTGGAAAACGTGGAGACATTGCGGTGGCTGATTCACACGCATACTGATTTTGAAAAAACGGGTGTACACCCTGAGCTTGGTATCGTCAAGCTAAGAGAGCAGATCTCAACATGGGTGGCTCACGATCTCACCCACATATCGCAAATCGCAAGGGTGCTGGCGAAGCGGTATCAAGAGGATGTCGGGCCTTGGAAGGCTTATTTGCGGATTTTGAACAGTTGAATGGTAAGTGAACATTGTTATTCCAGAACCTTATCGAACCAGCTCCTGAACCGCAGCCTTCTTTAATGTACTTTAAAATTCCCTCTGAACATAAAAACCCCTCTGTGGTTGTCCAACCAGGAGGGGACTTCATTTTTTAGAACCCAGGCTCCTTTTTAAACAATATTAGCGATTGAATCAACTTCTCGGGCTGTAATTTCTCTTGAATATTTTTAACCATTAATTGATCACAGAAATACTTTCTTTTCATGCTGTTTAAAATATTCACCTTACAACTGACCCATATCATTCCATACACCTGCTCTGAACAGAACCTCTCGACTCATTCCTTCATGGCTAAATCCTAATTTCTCATATAAACGTACTTCTTTTTTTGATTGAATACAGTATTTAAAAACTTCTGCGGCTGGAATACTTCTGTAAACATAGGAGGGTGAGGATACACTTCTAAAAAATAGTTCCTAACACTTTGTATATATTGTACATATTATATATATTGTGTATACTTTGTGTAGATCATTTTAAAGAGGTTTTCAAATGAAAATTATAATTTCGAATAGTTCAAAGCAACCCATTTATGAACAAATCTACACTCAAATTAAGGATCATATTCTCGCCAATGAATTGAAACCGGGACAGCCGCTGCCTTCTATGCGCCAATTAGCAAAGGATCTGAATGTAAGTCTTATTACGTCGAAGCGTGCCTATGAAGAACTCGAGAAGAACGGGTTCATTTATTCTGTGGTCGGGAAAGGCTCCTTTGTATCAGACCAGAATGACGAAATGATGAAGGAAGGAAAAATGAAAGCGATTGAAGAGCAATTGTCGGCAGCAATCAAAAATAGTAAAGACATTGGCATTTCCCTTACAGAATTAAAAGATTTGCTTACCATTTTATATCGGGAGGAAGAATGATGGACAATGTAATTGAATTCCGGCATGTTCATAAAGCATTCGAAGGTTTTCATCTGAAGGACTTTTCAATAACGGTAAAAAAAGGTTTTGTCACCGGATTTATAGGCGGAAATGGTGTAGGGAAATCGACAACAATTAAATTGATCATGAATTTATTGCAGCCTGACGGCGGAACAATTACGGTATTTGGCATGAATTACAAGGAACATGAGAAAGAAATCAAACAACGAATTGGCTTTGTATTTGATTCCAACATATTTTATGAACATTTAACATTGGCTGAAATGAAAGATATTGTGAAAAGATCTTATATCAATTGGGATGACCAAGTATTTAATGATTATGTGAACACATTTAACTTGCCGCTCACGAAAAAAATCAAGACGTTCTCAAAAGGGATGATGATGAAAGCATCATTAGCCGTCGCTTTGTCCCATCATGCGGAATTAATTATTATGGATGAACCGACGTCCGGACTCGACCCGATTTTCCGCCGGGAGCTGTTGGAAATCTTGCATCAGCTCATGCAAGATGGAGATAAGACGATCTTTTTTTCAACTCATATTACAACTGATTTAGATAAGATTGCGGATTATATCACGTTCATTCATAAAGGAGAGCATATCTTTACAAAGGACTTGTACGAAATTGAGGAACAATATGCAATTGTAAAAGGCGGAATGGAGTTGTTAGACCGGGAGACAGAGCAGGAATTTATAGCGGTTCGAAAATCAACTCATGGATTTGAAGCATTGACTGCGGATAAATCACGAACAGAAAAAATTTTGGGGGACATGGCGTTAATAGAAAAACCGACCCTCGAAGATATTATGTTCTATACGAAGAAAGGAGCCAAAGAACATGTTCAACTTAATACGTAAGGATATTATCTTGCAGAAAAAAACATTGGCAGCTTCGTTTTTGGTATTATGTGTTTATTTAATGTTAGATATTTCTCCAATCTGGATTGGGGTTGTATTTAGTATAGTTATATCGATGAATGCCATTTCAATAGATGAAAAGTCTTCTATACATATGCTTCTCAATTCTTTGCCTTATACACGAAAAGAAATTGTAAGTTCAAAGTATATTGTCGTCGTTCTCTTTACATGTATGGTGGCTGCAGCCATATTTATCGTAAACTTTATCATTCACCGGGAATTTACGATCTGGAAAGACATTTTGCTAATGGTCGCCATTGTGATGACAGCTGCTTCATTCATGCTGCCATTCTGTTATAAATTCAAAAGCAACTATTTGTTGATTGCTTCTATTGTTGCATTTGGCTTGTATATGCTAACGATTAATTTTGTTATCCAAAATTTGAACGATCAAATTAGAGAATTCATTCACATGCTTCTAACCTTACAAAATACTCCGTTGTATCTGATCGTCGCCATATCCGTTATTACCCTATATGGATGTTCATGGCTCCTATCGATTCGTATTTATAGAAATAAAGTATTTTAAAGATATGTAAGGATGGACACCAGGACTTTACGAACTTATTCTTTCTTTTGCGCCAGTGCCATAAATACACCTTTGAAGAAAGAAAAACTTAGGGAAATAGCCTGTTAAGAGTTTCTTGACAGGCTTATAAACATCTCTTTTTCGCAAGCTGAGCACTTGCCCCCATCATTAACCACATCCAAGATTCCACTTCAAAGGATTTAAACTTCGCATCTTAATATAGCGACTGATTTCAAGGCAAAACGCTTTCCCCCGCTGTCACACTGTACAGATGATACATCATGTGGCCGATGGCGGCGCTGACGGGCAGTACGCCCCCCGGAGCATTCTTACTCCTGCTCAATAAACGAATACTTCTCGGGGGCGGCCAATACATAAAACAGCGCGAAGAACATCTTCCACCCCCGGGCCGGACTTCCACATCTGAACTTTAACACTTCGCCTTCATCTAATGTAAACCTCAATGTTTGGCTTGTGCACCAATTAATTTTCACCTGGATAACATGTTCACCAGGCTGCAAATCGATTCGCAGCCTTCCGCCATCTTTGATTTTTCCTGCCTCGACACCATCAATCAGCACTGAAAATCGTCTCATTTTATTGATGTACTGCGATGTTCTGTTAACTTCAATGTACGTCTCCTTGTTCACGATTACACATCCTCTAAGTAATAAAGTCATGATTTATACGGGCATCATGAAAACCGCCTCAACATGCTGCCGTGCGAACGGATCTCACTTCTAATTTAGAGCCCTTTTTAGACGGATGGACACGTCTATTTTATTTCTTATTTCAATTCTATATCAGACTGATTCTTCTTTTAAAGATAAAAATACCCCTTCAGATCATCCAATCCAAAGGGGTAAAAACTTTTATTTCAAAAAGCTTCTGCTCCGCGATAACTCAGCTCTTCGCCAGGCGGCTTATCAACATCACAGCCGCGGTGCAGTATGCGAGATGCGGAGACAAGCGAAGCGAACTCCGGGTGTATTTCAGGCAGGATAAAACGGTCGTCTGCTTATTCCAGACCTTTCAGTGAGATCCAGCAATCGTTGGCGCCGCGGGCCTGTGACTTCTTTGACATTTCCGTGGATGCTTAATTTGACGTGCTCCTATGAAATCTTCAGAATCGCGAACTGAACGTTTCTCTTTTCAGGGTCATACGCCGGCATTCTAAATTATGCTATTGTATATGAAACCATTGAATCTCCAAAGCTCATCAGGCAGCGTTTTATTGATTGATTTCTTCTACATGTGAAATTTTCTCTTTAAGATGTGAGCTGAAAGTCATCAATGAAACAACAATCGCAATCATAACTCCCAATGCGCCAATCCAGGTAATCGAAGCCAATGATACGTTCTCTACAAAAACTCCCCCTATTCCTGCGCCGACAGCCATGGCTAACTGCATCATCGACTGATTGATGCCAAGCAATACACCTGACAATTCCGGTTCTATCGTCGCTAAGTGATACTGCTGCGTCGGGCCTGTAGACCATGCCGCAAACGACCATAATATGAGAATGGCCAATACCCCGATATATGAGTGGGTGACGAGCGACAGCAAAATCAGTGTGATGATATGCAAAGTCATTCCGCCGACCAGTGTAAAGGGCACTCCCCATCTATCGGTGCTGTATCCTCCGAACTTCGATCCAACCAAACTGGCGATTCCGAATATAAGCAAGACGCCGCTAAGCAGCTTGCCGCTTATCCCTGAGATGATCAGGAGGTATGGCGACAGATACGTATAAGCAACAGAATATCCTCCGAGCCAGAAGAAAGTGATCGATAATCCCATCGCCACTTTTCGTTTTTTGAAAAGAGAAAGCTGCTGAAGCAACGGGACGGGCTTATCCCCCTCAATTTGCGGAAGCGTAAGGAACATAACGGCCATTGCGATGAATCCCAACAAAGCAATTCCGCCAAATACAGATTTCCACCCTAATGCTTCTGACATCATTCTTCCAAGGGGAACACCGATAATGAGAGAAGCGGTAAAGCCCATGACGACAGTAGCAATTGCACTGCCCTGCTTGCCTTCCGGAGCGATCTTGGCGGCAATCGTTAATGCAGTAACAACAACCATGCCTGCTCCCATCGCCATAATGACCCGCGCCGCAATAAACCAGCTATAACCAGGCAGGACAAAGGCCAGGATATTTCCTATCACAAACAAACCGAGGGCATAAATCATTAATTTGCGCCTATCCATGCTTGCGGTCAGCGCCATGAGAATAGGTGTGAAAATAGCATACACAAGCGAAAAGATCGTAATAAGCTGGCCGGCGGCAGCCAAAGTGATCCCAAGTGTATGAGCAATATTATCCAAAATGCCCGAAATGATGTACTCTGAGGTTCCTACTAAAAAGCTGACAATCGCTAAAATATAAATTTTCCAGGTGTTAGACAAAGACGTTCACTCCTCGAATCACAAATTGTTATATCGCGAAATGACGATATGTATATTTTAAAAATAAACACATCGCAATATGTCGATATGTATAGCGTAAAAATAAACATCTTAAGATGCTTATTTTTCATATCTCTGTTTTAAGAAAATCGGCAAGTTTTTTAATGGCCTCTTCATCTCTTTTGTAGTACGTGTACTTTCCGATGCGTTCCGCCTTAATTAGGCCGGTTCTTAGCAGTATGGTGAGATATTGGGAAGCCGTTGATTGCGTCATTTTTAATTTGTCAGTTATTTGGCTGACACAGACCCCTATTGTATTCATATCAATCCCTTCATGGGGCGTAAAATGGCGATCAGGCTCCTTCAGCCATTGCAAAATTTGCAGCCTTGATTCGTTTGATAAAGCTTTGAATACTTCAATTGGTTCCATATGGATTATTATATCGTGATTTCTCGATATGTCAATGTGTGTTTTGTCTTTAGATGTCCGGTTCCTTTGAACGTGGAAATACCCCTTTGGTTAAACCAAAGGGGGGATTCGAGTTCGCCCTTCATCCGATTTTCTTATTTCCGCCAAAAAGTCGAACAGTCTGCCTTATCCTGAATATTAAATTCAATCATTTTCTCAAGCAATTCGTAATTGACCGGCTCATTCCACGGAATCCGAAACAAGCCTTTGGTAGAGCTGTAGCCGGCTTGTGCAATATCATCGGCAAAGTGCGCAATGCCTGCTTCTTCGGGTGAAACGCTCAAATGATGCTTCGCTGTGGAAAAGCCGATGATAAATGTGCCGTGATCGGAAAACATCGGCGTATTCCACTTGATTTGCGGTTCCAAATTGGGGAATTGATTAGCGACCCACGCCAAAATTTCCTCCGTTCGGCCGCGGTGGTCGGGGTTATCGATGACTGCTAAATATTCGGCGAAAACTTTCATGTTATTCCCTCCTATAATTAAAAATTAATTTTGAACAATGTAATCTTTTATGCCAATACGCTATGGCAGTCAATTTCTAAAGCTTTTTAATTCTTCTCAATTTCGGTAAAGTCCGCAGACTTTTTTAGGTTCTATATGCACAATCGGTTTGTCATCTAATTTCGTTGGATACTGTACCCCTTTTAGACAAAAAACACCCCTTTGGCTAAGCATAACCAAAGGGGTGAACCTGCGCAACTTTTTTAAAGCTGCATTTTCAAATCAATATAACAGAAACCTTACTCCACCGTCACGCTCTTCGCCAAGTTCCTTGGCTTATCAACATCACAGCCTCGGTGCAGTGCAGCATAGTATGCGATCAGCTGCATTGGGATGACGGAGACGAGCGGAGCGAGCTCCGGTTGTACTTCAGGCAGGACGAAGCGGTCGTCAGCTTCTTCCAGGCCTTTCAGTGAGATCACGCAAGCGTTGGCGCCGCGGGCGGTTACTTCTTTGACGTTTCCGCGGATGCTTAAGTTTACGTGTTCTTGTGTCGCAAGGGCGATGACCGGTGTGCCGTCTTCGATCAGTGCGATCGTGCCGTGCTTCAGTTCGCCGCCGGCGAAGCCTTCAGCCTGGATGTAAGAAATCTCTTTCAGCTTCAGCGCTCCTTCGAGGCAGACAAAGTAGTCGAGTCCGCGGCCGATGAAGAAGGCGTTGCGGGTAACGGTCAAGTATTCGCGCGCGATCATTTCCATTTCGTCTTTTTGATCGCAAAGGGCTTCCATCGCATTTCCGATGATGCCGAGCTCTTTCACGAGGTCAAAGCCAAGCGCTTTGCCGCGGCTTTCCGCAGTCACGGCTGCCAGGATGGAAAGGACGGCGATTTGCGCAGTATACGCTTTTGTTGAGGCGACCGCGATTTCCGGACCGGCATTCAGCAGCAGCGTATAGTCGGCTTCACGGGAAAGCGTTGATCCCGGTACGTTTGTAATCGTCAGCGCTTTGTGGCCGAGCTTTTTCACTTGTACAAGCACGGCGCGGCTGTCAGCCGTTTCACCGCTTTGAGAAATAAAGATAAACAGCGGTTTCTCAGAAAGCAGCGGCATATTGTAAGAAAATTCGCTGGCAACATGGACTTCAGCCGGTACTTTCGCCCATGATTCAATGAATTGCTTGCCGACAAGACCGGCATGATAGCTCGTTCCGCAGGCGATGATATAGACGCGGTCAGCTTCAGCCACCGCTTCAGCGACATCTCCCGGAATCGAAAGCTTGCCGTTCTCGTCTTGGTACGTTTGAATGATTTTCCGCATGACGAGCGGCTGTTCATCAATTTCTTTCAACATGTAGTGAGGGTATGTGCCTTTTTCGATATCGCTGGCATCAAGCTCTGCGATATAAGAGGCACGTGACATCAGTTCACCGTCAAGATTTTTGATAACGACTTTCTTGTCGGTGACGATGACCATTTCTTTATCCATAAGCTCCACATATTCATTCGTCACTTGAAGCATCGCCATCGCATCGGATGCGACAACGTTGAATGTATCTCCAAGGCCGACGAGCAGCGGGCTTTTGTTTTTCGCAACATAGATGGTTCCCTTGTTCTCAAGATCGAATAATGCAATCGCATAAGAGCCTTTGAGCAGCATAAGCGTTTGACGGAACGCTTCCTCTGTGTCAAGGCCGCCTTTGACGAATTGTTCGATCAATTGAACGACAACCTCTGTATCCGTATCGCTTTTCAGTTCAACGTCTTGTAAATATTCGCGTGTCAGCTGAACGTAGTTCTCGATGACACCGTTATGAACAAGCGTAAAGCGGCCTGATGCGCTTTGATGAGGGTGTGCGTTTAGACGGCTTGGTTCACCGTGGGTCGCCCAGCGGGTATGTCCGATTCCTGCCTGGGACATCACGGTTTGATCAACGGCTGCGCGAAGATCGGCAATACGTCCTTTTTCCTTAAACACATGAACGCCGTCTTCATTCGCCACAGCGATTCCTGCTGAATCGTAGCCGCGATACTCCAATTTTTCCAATCCTTTTAACAAAATTTCCTTTGCATCAAGCTGGCCGATATAACCTACAATACCACACATAATGTTCTTCCTCCCGAATTCCGCAGGAAGGAGACGAAGAAAGTCTGCTTTAAGGCGGGGACGTTTCTTCGTCCCCTCCTACATGTTTTTTGATGGAAGATCATGCGATTTCCCTTTGTTCAAAGAGTCGCCTCTTTGGTTTGAGGAAATCCTTGCGGCTGTGATCTTTTAGGTCAGCCGGGAGGCATCCGCCGAATATTTCGATAACCTCCATCCTCGTCAACTAAGCTGTTTCGTCCGTACGCTTAGTCCGGGCGCTATCATTATAATAAACCTTTCAACCCTGCCTTTCCTTTTGAATAAAACAAGACAAGCTGATTTTACTACAGGTAAAAAGAACCGTCAAACGATTTCTAACATGATTCACATTTATTTCAAGAAGTAAAGACGGTTCACTTTATCTTATGTTAAATCAGCATGTCCTGTTCATGGTCCTTTGCGGAAAATTACTCCGCTCCCATTTCCGCCTTTACGACGTCAACGATGCGGCCGACATAGTCTTCGCAAAGTTCCTTTGTTCTTGCTTCCGCCATGACGCGGACGAGCGGCTCCGTACCTGAAGGGCGCACAAGGATGCGGCCGTCGCCGTTCATTTCCTTTTCGACCTCTTCAATAACCGCTTTGACTTTTTCGTTTTCGGTCACTTTATGTTTATCTGTTACTTTGACATTGACCAAAAGCTGCGGAAACTTCTGCATTTCAGCGGCAAGCTCTGACAGCGGCTTGCCCGTCATTTTGATCGTATTCATCAGCATGATCGCCGAAAGCAGTCCGTCTCCGGTTGTATTGTAGTCAAGGAAGATCAGATGCCCGGACTGTTCACCGCCTAGATTATAGCCGCCGTTTTTCATGGCTTCGACGACATAGCGGTCGCCGACTGCAGTCTGAACGCTTTTCACGCCTTCCGCTTCAAGCGCTTTGTAGAAGCCGAGGTTGCTCATGACGGTGGAAACAACCGTATTTTCCGCCAAACGGCCCTCCCTCTTCAAGTACTTCGCGCATATGTACATGATTTGGTCGCCGTCGACAACATTCCCTTTTTCATCTACAGCGATTAAGCGGTCGCCGTCGCCGTCAAACGCCATGCCGACGTCAGCGCCTTTTTCTTTTACAAATGCGGCAAGTGCTTCTGGATGGGTCGAACCGACGCCGTCATTAATATTTAAGCCGTTCGGAGACGTGCCCATCGTAGAAACATCGGCATCAAGATCGGCAAACAGGTGCGTGGCCAGCGAAGACGTCGCCCCGTGCGCGCAGTCGAGCGCGATATGAATGCCTGTGAAATCCTCGTCAGCGGTCTGCTTGAGAAATTGCAAATACTTTTGTCCGCCTTCAAAATAGTCGTTCACCATCCCAAGATCTGCTCCGACAGGCCTTGGCAGGTTGTCTTCCGGCAGATCCATGAGACGCTCGATTTCAAGCTCCTGTTCATCGGAAAGCTTAAAGCCGTCGCCGCCGAAAAACTTGATTCCGTTGTCCTGGACGGGATTGTGCGAAGCCGAAATCATCACTCCGGCTTCAGCATCCATTGCTTTCGTCAAGTAAGCTACGCCGGGCGTTGAAATAACGCCGAGGCGCATGACTTCGGCTCCGATCGAGAGGAGACCGGCGACAAGAGCCCCTTCCAGCATATGTCCGGAAATACGCGTGTCACGGCCGATCAGCACTTTGGGACGTTCTTTATCTTTTGTGAGGACATAACCGCCAAAACGTCCGACTTTAAAGGCCAGCTCTGGTGTAAGTTCACTGTTTGCCACACCTCTCACACCGTCTGTTCCAAAATACTTGCCCATTCATATCGCTCCTTTTTGATTCATGAAGGTTGTGAATCTGTTTCAGAATGATCCTGTTCTTTTTCATCCTGACCTTTGTCATTTTCATTTTTAGATGTTTTAGAAGAAATTCTAACTTTAACACTTTTCTGCGGCAGCCACCATGTGATATTCTGCGGTCCGTTTACTTCAAGTTTGACGTTATGGTCGCCGTCGCTCAAATCGGCAGCATTCAGATAGAGCTCGATGTCTGACGGCTGAAGCTTTGATATCGCGGCATCTGAACCCTTTGCCGTAATATCCAGCTTGCCGGTTTTCGGGTCAAGAAACTCAAGATCCTGACTGTCGCTCAGCCCGACGGTTTTGATTGAAACGTTCTTCAGTTTTTTCTCTTCTGCTTTGTCAACTTTCACTTTGATGGTCACTTTTTCAGGCGACACTTTTTTGGCCCCTTCCGGCACCGGAATATCGGCCTCTATTTGAGTGTCATCTTTAATTTTACTTAAATCGATTTCAGTACCGTCGACAAATTCTAACGAATCAAGGACATTTTGCGGTCCGTAGACGGTCGCTTCCCCAGGGCTCATATCCAGGCTGGAAATGCTGATGCCGTCAGGAAGGCTTCCTTTTCGCTCAAGCTTGATCGGCACCTTTTTGCTCGGACTCGTCACCGGAACGGTGATTTTGACGACGGACGGAGCGACTTCGACCGGAAGAACGTTTCCGTCCGTGTCATAAACCGTCAGCTTAGCTTCCTTTTCAACCGTCTGATCCACGCCTTCCAAATTGATCGTCGCCTTTATGCTCGCGATTCTGTCGATCACGGCTTTCGCCCCGGTGACGCTGACGTTTTTCGGATTGACGATCGGCTGCTCCGGCGAGTAGCCGTCCTTCATTTTATTTTTATTGTAGAAATCGGCTTCGACCGGAAATTCTTTCGTCGTCTTTTCTTCGATCGTTACGGTTGCCGCCGAAGGATTGATCGAAACGCTCAGTCCTTCGGCGACATTTCTCGCCTTCAATTCCACTTTATGTCTGCCGGTTTTCAGATTCTGCATATCGGCATAGATTTCAAAATCCTTCACTTGCCTTACTTTCTTAACAGTTCCCGTCGGTCCTTTGATCGTGACGTTCACGGTTTGCGGCACGCCTGTGACGACGTAATTTTCATCATCATAATATGCTTTTACCGGTATATCGGTAAGGGTTGCTTCATCAGTCGTGGCGGTAGGAAAGAATGATTCGCCCGGTTTCTTCGGGGTCGGCGCTTGTGCGCTGTGGACCGCAAAGTAAAGCAGAAACGCGAACAATAACGCGACTAGTTTGACGGCCCAGGGATTGTTTAAGAATTTATCCATTTTTCTTCCCCCTCCAATACCAGCGAGTTGAGGAAGTTTCCCGCGAATTTTTTTTGAACTCCGCTTCAAGCATTTCTTTTAATGCTTCTTCCGTTAAGTCACGGTGAAGGTCTCCGTTTTTGGCGACGCTGATGCCGCCGGTTTCCTCGGATACAACGATCGTAAGACTGTCGGTTACTTCGCTGATCCCGACCGCCGCTCTGTGCCTCGTGCCAAGCTCTTTCGAAATAAACGGGCTTTCAGACAGCGGAAGATAACAGGCAGCTGCGGCGACCTCGCTGTTTTTCATGATCACGGCGCCGTCGTGAAGCGGTGTATTCGGAATAAAGATGTTGATCAATAGCTCAGAGCTGACCTTTGCGTTTAAAGGAATCCCCGTTTCTATGTAATCGCCCATTCCGGTTTCCCGTTCAATGGTTAACAGTGCGCCAATCCGCCGTTTTGCCATATATTTGATCGCTTTTGTAATCGCTTCGATCGTTCTCTTCTGCTCCTCTTCTTCAGGATTCCCGCTCCTGGAAAAAAAACGGCCGCGGCCAAGCTGTTCGAGCGCTCTCCTCAGTTCAGGCTGGAAAATGATGATGATCGCCAGGAACCCCCACGTGATCGCCTGGTCAACCAGCCACTGCAGCGTGCTTAACCCCAAATACTGGCTGGCCACCCGGACAAGAACAATGACTACGATTCCCTTTAAAAGCTGAACCGCCTTCGTTCCGCGGATGACCATCATTAGTTTATATATTACGTACCAAACAAGGAGAATATCAACGGCATCGCCGAGGTACTGCAAGAAAGGGATATCCTCAAAAGCCATTTCCTCGTCCTCCAAGAATTCAGTCATTAGTAAAGTTAATTTGTTTTCAATATCGATTGTTTATCATTTTATATACAGAGGGTATTATACCACACTTTTATTTCCCAAGTGAAATGGCGGCCCCTGCATAAGAAAAGAGCAAAGCCATTAAAGTCAGCTTTGCTCTTTGTCTTTTGAATCATCGGCGCCGAAAACCGCTTTTCCGGCTGATTTGATTTGATACCAGATCCAATCAAACGCCTCGTTGATTTCGTGGATCTGACCGGTGACCTGTCCGGCTGAAGCTGTATATTTTTCCCCGTTTATGATCGTTACATCGCCATCGATCTTGCCCTTGATAATCAGCTTGCCGTTTTTAACGGTAACATCGCCTTTGACGACTTTGCCTTCAGGCACGGTGACGGTGTTGTTTTTCACGACCAGATTAGGCTGGTTGGACACGCTGAAATCATGATCATTTTTCCAGCTTGAGAAAAGGCTGCCGCCCATTAGAATGATAAACAACGCCGCCGCCACGATAAACGGATGAGCTTTCAGCCATCTGTTAATGGAAACCGCCCGCTTTTCCTTAGGCAGATTAGCCAGCACATTGGCCGTAAAGTTTTCCGGAGCCGCAAGATGTGACGTGCTCTGCACAAGTGCAATCGACTTTTCCATTTCGCGAAGGCGTTTTTTGCATCCTTCGCATGACTGCAAATGACTTTTAAGCTCCGTCTCCTCTTCCGGAAGAATGTCTCCATCAAGATATTTGTGCATAAGCTGAACAATGTGCTCCGGACAGCTCATTTCATCACCCCACTTAAAGATCCCTTAATTGTTTTCTGAGAGCCTCTCTCCCCCTGTGTATTCTCGTTTTCACGGTGCCTACGGGGATGTTTAAGATTTCGCTGATCTCATTTAGCGAGAGCTCGTCAATGTACTTTAATACGATGACCGTCCTGTATTTTTCGGGAAGCCTTAAGATTTTTTCCTGAATGGTACTATGCAGTTCCAAGGAAAGAACTTCATCCTCTGGAAGCGCAACGTCTGCTGCAACCTGTGAATACATTGTAAGCCCTTCTGTCCCTGCCACCTCTGCATCCAAGTAATAGTCCGGCTTTTTTTTACGGATACGATCGATGGTCAAATTGGTTGCGATTCGATAAAGCCACGTGGAAAATTTCCGGTTAATATCAAAACTGTCGATATTCACGTATGCTCTGATAAATGCTTCCTGCGCAATATCTTCCGCCTCATGCGCATTGCCAAGCATACGGTAGCAAAGCTGATAAATTTTGTCCTTGTAAATATCCACGATATCCGCGAATGCATTACGATCGCCTTTTTTCACCTGTTTGATTCTTTTTTTTATCATTGTTTCCATATTTATCTAACCTCTGCCTTCACCGGTCTTTATGTATACGAGTTGATGTTTGAATGGTTTCACTGAAATTCATAAAAATAGTTTAACAAAAAATTGGCAGAGTGTTGATGGTTTCAGGGGCCTCAGGCCCTTAATATTAGCTTAAAATTATTATACATCATAAATATTTCGAAATTGAGATTTATGATGAAACGATCAGCGGCCGATCCGGCCGCCGCTCCTACAGCAATTTTTCTCCGAACAATGAACCCATTAACGCAACAGCCGTCTCAGCCGTCCTGTTTTTCTCATCCAATATCGGATTCACCTCAACAAACTCGGCAGACGTTACTAAATTGGATTCCTCCAGCATTTCCATGGCCAAATGACTTTCCCTGTAGCTGATCCCTCCTGCAACGGGCGTCCCCACGCCAGGCGCATCATTCGGGTCAAGGGCATCCAGATCAAGCGACAGATGGACGCCGTCCGTCCGTTCCCGCAAATATTCAATCGTTTCCTCCATAACCCTCGTCATGCCGAGGCGATCGATTTCATGCATCGTATAGACCTTGATTCCTTGTTCTCGAATCAGTTTCTTCTCCCCATCATCAAGCGATCTCGCTCCAATGATGACGATGTTCTCCGGCTTGACCTTGGCACCATCCCCATAAATGCCGGTCAGCCGTTCATGCCCGATCCCCATGCTGATCGCAAGCGGCATTCCATGAATGTTGCCTGAAGGAGACGTTTCCTTTGTATTGACATCAGCATGAGCGTCATACCAGATCACACCCAAATGATGATAATGCCTTGCAAGTCCGGCAAGCGTTCCGATCGCGATGCTGTGATCCCCGCCGAGAACGAGCGGAAACGAACCTGAGGCAACGATTTTATCAACCGTTTGAGCGAGCTTTAAACTCGCATTTGTAATCGCTTTCAAATTACGCAATTCTTCTGATGCGGATTCCCCGCCTTCCCTTTCATCCTCCCTCTGGCCGATTGTGATATCCCCCAAATCTTCGATATCCCGAGAAAGGCTTTCCAAACGTTCATTGACGCCGGCACAGCGAATCGCACTCGGCCCCATGTCAACTCCCCGTCTTAATTGGCCTAAATCCATCGGCACGCCGATCATCGAAATCTTTTTTAACATCACATTTCCCCCTTTCAGATCTTCATTGTACCGCCTGATTGAAAATTGACTCAACAAGACATTTTTTTGAATAGTTATACAAAAAAGGCAAAATAAAAAGGACATCCAAACAGGATGTCCAAAAACTGGGCTAGCTGGATTCGAACCAGCGCATGACGGAGTCAAAGTCCGTTGCCTTACCGCTTGGCTATAGCCCAAAAATGGTGGAGGGGGACGGATTCGAACCGCCGAACCCTGAGGGAGCGGATTTACAGTCCGCCGCGTTTAGCCACTTCGCTACCCCTCCAGAACAGTGCCGGCCAGAGGACTTGAACCCCCAACCTACTGATTACAAGTCAGTTGCTCTACCAATTGAGCTAGACCGGCATATATCAATACCTTATGCAAAAGCAAGTGCGTTTGACACCGCTCTGCAAAAAATGGTGGAGGATGACGGGATCGAACCGCCGACCCTCTGCTTGTAAGGCAGATGCTCTCCCAGCTGAGCTAATCCTCCGACGTACAGGACGTACTAGTGCATGCGTTGCAACAGGACGTTGCGCTCTTAGCATGCCTTCCTTTAAAAGCTCCGGTATGCCCCTTCTGCTTCTAAAAAATAATGGTGACCCGTACGGGATTCGAACCCGTGTTACCGCCGTGAAAGGGCGGTGTCTTAACCACTTGACCAACGGGCCAAAACCGATTGTTTCCGGCAGCTCTCGTAAAGCTGACAAAAGTTATTATATACAGGTTGCTGCATATTTGTAAAGGGGTAATTTAAAATTTTTATTTTCAAATTTTTCGCTGAAGTTTTTTACAAATAAACGCCGATTTTGATTACACTGTTAGTATCTGAATACAGAAAAGGGGTACACGTACATGATATTGGTCAGCTCTTGTTTGGCAGGCGTTGAATGCCGATATGACGGGAGGCACAGCTATATTGATAAAATCAATCAACTCGTTGAAGAACAAAAAGCAATAATCGTCTGTCCCGAATTGCTCGGAGGTTTTCAAACGCCAAGGGAGCCTGCGGAAATAAACGGCGGAACAGGTGAAAACGTTTTAAACGGGAATGCCGTCATTCTGACTAAATCGGGCGAAAACGTTACGGACCTTTATATAAAAGGAGCTTACAAAACGCTTGAGATCGCAAGAGAGATTCAGGCGGACACCGTCGTTTTAAAAGAAAACAGTCCATCCTGCGGAAGCAGCAACATATATAATGGAAGCTTCTCCGGCCAAAAGATTGCCGGAAACGGCATTACAGCGGCTCTTCTTAAAAGGGAAGGCTTTCGCGTCATTTCTGAGCACCAATTGGATGAACTATAAACCGAAGTGCAGTCTTTGACTGCGCTTTATTTTATTCTTCAGCATCAATCTTTAGAACCGTTTTAAAATAAAATTTCATAATTTCCAATTTTATGTTGAAATAAAATTCCATTAAAAATATACTGAAAATTAAGAAATATATATGCCATTTTTGATCAGGAGGATTCCGGATGAAAAACAGCAATCTCAGCTCCTTAACGACCGAGCGCCGCAATGAAAATGCAAAGCACATCCATCAGGCGGACACATTGGACATTTTAAAAATCATGAATGAAGAGGACAAAAAGGTGGCTGAAGCGGTTGAAGCGGTATTGCCGGATGTAAAAACCGCAGTCGATTATGCAGTCGGGTCATTGCAGAAAGGGGGACGAATCATCTACATTGGTGCGGGCACAAGCGGACGGCTCGGCGTACTCGATGCAGCGGAATGCCCGCCGACATTCAGCATTTCTCCCAATACTGTCAGAGGGCTTATCGCAGGAGGCCAAAAAGCATTATTCGAAGCCGTCGAAGGTGCCGAGGATCGTGAAGAGCTCGGAGCACAAGACTTAAAATCCATCCATCTGTCAAACAAGGATACCGTCATCGGCATTGCCGCCAGCGGGCGAACCCCTTATGTATACGGCGCTCTGAAATACGCCGGAAAAATCGGTGCAAAAACGATTTCCTTAACCTGTAACAAGCAATCGGCAATCAGCCAAGCGGCCGAACACAGCATTGAAGTGATCGTCGGTCCCGAGGTTATCGCGGGATCGACTCGAATGAAGGCGGCAACCGCGCATAAAATGATTCTGAACATGATCTCGACAACATCTATGATTCGATTGGGAAAAGTTTATGAAAACTTGATGGTCGATGTGAACGTAAGCAATGAGAAATTAAAACAGCGGGCGATCCGCATTATTCAAACCGTTACAGGAGCTGAACTGCAAACGGCTGAAAAAGCGCTGCAAGCGGCCGGTAACCGCGTAAAAACGGCTATCATCATGATCAAAACAAATACGGATGCCGCTGCAGCGGAGAAGCTGCTGAAGCAAGCGGAAGGCAATATCGAAAAAGCACTAGCGGCAAACGAAAAAAACGCGTGAAGGAAGGAGAAAGCCATGGCCGCAGGAGGATTAGACATGATCCGCACGATGCTTCACAAGCTTCCGCAGTCTGAACGGAAACTGGCCGAATATATTTTGGAAAATCCGCAGGAAATCGTCAACAGCACCATCCAGGAAATCAGCGGAGCCGCAAATACGAGCGGAGCCGCAGCGATCCGGCTCTGCAAATCGCTCGGGCTAAAAGGATACCAGGATTTAAAGCTGCGAATCGCCGGTGATTTAATGAGATCTGCAGATCAAGGCTACCGGGATATAGAACCGCAGGAACCTCTGTATTCAATCGCTCAAAAAACAGCGAGCAATTCCATTCAGGTGATCCGCGACACATTGGACAATATTGACCAACTCGAACTCCAAAAAGCGATTCAAATGCTGATCACAGCGGGGACGGTCCACTTTTGCGGCATCGGCGCCTCAGGGATTGTCGCACAGGATGCCCAGCAAAAATTTTTACGAATTAAAAAAGGGGCTACCGCATTTACAGACATGCACCTTATCGCATCATTAATCGCCAATGCTGACAAACATGACATTGTATTCGCCATTTCACATTCCGGCGAAACCCGTGAGATCATCGATGTGCTGAAGCTGGCAAAAGAACGCGGCGTGAAAACGATCGGTTTAACCCGCTTCGGACAGTCAGCCGTTTCTTCAATTTGCGATGTTGCTCTGTATACGTCATGTTCGAATGAAGCGCCGTTTCGAAGTGCTGCAACCTCCTCTCGTTTAGCCCAGCTTTATATGATTGACATTTTGTTTTTAGGTATGGCCGCAAAGCGTTATGAAGAAACGATTCAATATATTGATCAGTCAAAAGCGGCCATTCAAACAATGGGAGCAAACAGATCTTAACAACAAAGGGGGAATTGTCAATGAGCGAACAAAAGAAACATGCCGGCTTGGCAAAGCGCATTCTGGAACTTGCGGGAGGAGCGGCGAATGTCGCGGACTATACCCATTGCATGACGCGTCTGCGGATCACGCCAGTTGATAAAGAAAAAGCAGACATCGATTCAATTAAAGCGCTTGAAGGAGTCATCGGCGTCGTCGAAGCCGAAACACTGCAAATCATACTCGGTACAGGCGTTGTTCAGCATGTATCAGATGAATTCGGGGAGCTGCTCAAAAAAGCGGATCACTTTAACGTAAAGGAAGCAGCAGCCAAAAACAAAACCGCAGTTTCAAAGAAAAACGCCACACCCTTTAAACTGTTTTTACGGCGGATCGCAAGCATTTTTATCCCGCTTATTCCCGCATTAGTGGCATCGGGTCTGATCACGGGCATCACCAAAGCCGTGATCCAGGCAGGGTGGCTCGCCGAAAAATCCCAGCCGGCCATCATCTTAACCGTCATCGGCTCCGGTTTATTTGCGTATTTGGGCATCCTTGTCGGCGTGAACGCGGCGAAAGAGTTCGGCGGCTCCCCGGCACTCGGCGGCTTGGCCGGTATTTTGATCATCAATCCGGCCGCCGCTGATATCAACCTTTTCGGCGCAGCGCTTCTCCCTGGCCGGGGCGGATTGATCGGCGTTCTATTCGCCGCCATTTTCATCGCCTTTATCGAAAAGCGAGTCAGGCGTTTAATTCCCCATTCACTCGATATCATTGTCACACCTACCGTCTCCCTTCTGCTCACAGGAATCGTCACTTACGTTATTTTCATGCCGGTCGGCGGCTTTATTTCTGATGCGATTACTTCGGGACTTTTAGCCATATTAAATATAGGCGGCATATTCGCCGGATTTATATTGGGCGCAACCTTTCTGCCGCTTGTCGTTACCGGACTGCATCAAGGCCTGACGCCTGTTCACATGGAATTGATCAATTCGATCGGCGACGATCCGCTCCTGCCGATTTTGGCAATGGGCGGTGCAGGCCAAGTAGGGGCCGCTTTTGCGATCTACTTAAAAACGAAAAAAGCGAAACTGAAAAGAGCGGTTGCCGGCGGACTTCCGTCAGGATTGCTCGGCATCGGCGAACCGCTGATTTTCGGAGTAACCCTTCCTCTCGGGCGCCCGTTTTTAACCGCTTGCCTAGGAGCCGGAGTCGGTGGAGCATTTCAAGCTTATTTTAAAATCGCAACCGTATCGATAGGCGTATCAGGACTCCCTCTTTCATTTCTGGTTCATACCCATCAAATCATCTTATACATCATCGGTTTATTCATCTCATATGCTGCCGGCCTTTTCTTTACGTACGCATTCGGGTTTAACGACGATATGGCGGTTGAATTTGATTAAACGTTTGTTTAAAATTTCCACTAAACCGTTTTTAAGGAGGGATTGGCGGCATGAAAAAACTCATCATCTGCGCTGTTGCAGCGTTTCTCTTTCTTCCATTCCTTTATCCGCACCCATCATCTGCACAAGCTGCTGCTGCAAATGACAGGTACAACCAGAGATACCCTGTTTTACAAAAAGCAAAAAACCCGGAAGATGCCGGTTTTTCTTCAGAAAAACTAAAACGAGTTGACAGGCTCATCGAAGAAGACGTTGCAGCCGGATTCCCCGGCGCCTCCCTCATTGTCATCAAAGACGGAAAGATCGTGAAACAAAAAGCATACGGATACAAGCAAAAATACAGCGGACTCACTCCTTTGAAACATCCGGGAAAAATGAAAACCGCTACGATGTTTGACCTTGCTTCCAACACGAAAATGTATGCCGTCAACTTTGCTTTGCAGCATTTGGCGAGCCGGGGTGAGCTCGACCTGAACTCAAAAGTCTCCCGCTATATTCCCGAATTCAAAGATGCTCCCGAAGACGCTATTAAAGGAAAAGATGCACTTCGCGTCATCGATTTGCTGCATCATACGGCAGGATTCCCGGCAAGCTGGAACTATTACGATCCAAAAACGGCCGGAAAGCTTTACTCCCAGACAAGGGCAAAAACGTTGGAATTTCTTTCAAAAACCCCTTTGGCATATAAACCGGGTACAAAACAAGTCTACAGTGATATCGACTACATGCTGCTTGGCCTGATCATTGAAAAGATAACGGGCCAGCGCCTTGATTCATATATTGAAAATCGGTTTTACCGTCCTCTCGGCCTGCGCCATACATTGTTTAACCCGCTGCAAAAGGGCTTCAAGCCTTCACAGTTTGCAGCCACGGAGTTAATGGGAAACACGCGGGACGGCACGATTTCGTTTCCTAATATCAGAAGCTACACGCTGCAAGGTGAGGTTCACGATGAAAAAGCGTTTTACTCGATGGAAGGCATTTCAGGACACGCCGGACTGTTTTCAACAACCGAGGATATGGCGGTGCTGCTTCAGGTCATGCTGAACGGAGGAGGCTACGGCTCTCAAAAGTTTTTTGACCGTGCTATCATTTCTCAGTTTACGAAGCCGTCAAACATGGATGCCACATACGGATTAGGGTGGCGGCTTAACGGCAGCGCCGACATGGAGTGGATGTTCGGAAAGCATGCAAGCAGCAGAGCTTACGGACACACAGGCTGGACCGGAACGATTACCGTCATCGACCTGGAATATCGGCTCGGCATCGTTTTATTGACCAATAAAAAACATTCTCCCGTCATCAATCCCGCGGAAAATCCGAATCAGTTCGAAGGTGATCTATTTTCAACCGGAAAATACGGCAGCGTAATAACCGCTGTTTACGAAGCGCTAAAATCATAAATAGGAGGGGCAAGCAGTATGAAAGGATTGTTTCGATATGCACTGATCGCCGTGTTGCTGGCATCTCAAGCTATACATCCCGATACGCGTACAGCCGAGGCGAAACAACATTCCGGACATAGCGTCAAACAGATCGTCAGCAGTATGACGCTTGAAGAAAAAATCGGGCAAATGCTTATGCCGGATTTTAGAAATTGGAAGAAGAAAGAGGATTCAAGCGCCAAGGGATTGACGGAAATGAACGATGAAATAGCAGGCATCATCCAAAAGTATCATCTCGGCGGCGTGATTCTTTTCGCCGAAAATGTCACAGGCACGGAGCAAACAGTTCGTTTAACCGACGGTCTGCAAAAAGCAAGCCGCGGCATTCCGCTCTTTATCACGATTGATCAGGAAGGCGGCATCGTCACAAGACTTGAATCGGGAACAAACCTGCCGGGCAATATGGCCATCGGCGCTTCTAAAAACGCGAAAAATGCTTACCGGTCAGGAAATATCATCGGAAAAGAATTAGCCGCATTAGGAATCAACGTTAATTTCAGTCCTGTGCTTGACGTCAACAACAATCCCGACAACCCTGTGATCGGCGTCCGCTCCTACAGCTCCAAACCGGAACTCGCGGCGGGGCTCGGCATTCAGGCCATGAAAGGGCTTCAAAAAGAAAACATCGCTGCTACAGCGAAGCATTTTCCCGGCCACGGAGATACGGCGGTTGACAGCCATTACGGCCTCCCGCTTGTACCGCATGATCAAGAACGGCTCAAACGCGTTGAACTTTATCCATTTAAACAAGGGATCGATGCAGGCATCGATATGATCATGACGGCCCACGTCCAGTTCCCGGCATTCGATGACACGACATATAAAAGCAAAAAGGACGGACAGGATATCATGGTTCCGGCGACACTGTCCAAAAAAGTGATGACAGACCTTCTGCGAAAAGACCTCGGATTTGACGGTGTCGCAGTGACAGACGCTTTAAACATGAAAGCCATCTCCGACAACTTCGGCCGCGAGGAAGCCGTCGTCATGGCTGTGAAAGCAGGCGTTGACATTGCACTTATGCCTGCAGAAGTGACGTCACTGGAAACAGAGAAAAACCTGGCAAACGTATATGAAGCCCTTCTGAAAGCAGTCCGCCAGGGAAATATCCCCATTGAACAAATTAACCGGTCGATAGAACGGATCCTTTCTTTAAAGAGCAAGCGCGGCATTCTTGACGGTAACTCTTCTGGATCATTACAGAAAAAAATAAAGCACGCCTTAAAAACGGTAGGAAACCACAAACATGCCAAAGCAGAAATGAAAATGGCGAAAGAAGGCGTAACCGTCTTAAAAAACGATGACCGCACACTCCCGTTTAAAGCGAAAAAAGGGGACACCATCCTTATCCTGGCACCATACGAAGATCAAACAAAAGCGATGTCCAAAACGGTCAGAAGAATAAAGAAAACGGCGGTCGTGAAGGAATATCAATTTGCTGAGAAGGTTTTTAATCAGGATGTTCAAAAGCTGATCGATGAGGCTGACTATATCGTTACCGGCTCATATGTGGTCAAAAACGATCCGGTTGTAAACGACGGAGTGATCGACGATGCCATTCAAGACTCAAGCAAATGGGCCACCGCTTTTCCGCGGGCTGCTATGCTGTATCCCCAGGCTAAACAGAAAAAGTTTGCCTTAATGAGTCTCCGCAATCCATACGATACAGCGAATTTTGAAGAAGCAAAAGCAGTCATTGCGGTATACGGATTTAAAGGCTACACAAACGGACGTTTCAGGCAGCCAAACATTCCGGCGGGCATAGAAGTCATTTTTGGAAAAGCGAAGCCTAAAGGAACCTTGCCCGTTGATATCCCTTCCGTAACGCAGCCGGGAAACATCCTTTACGAATATGGCTATGGATTGAACATCAAAAACGGCAAACCGTTGAAATCGGAGGGATTGCAATGATGAAAAAAGCATCCTGGCTGCTCGCAGGAGTCATTGTTCTCAGTACATTGACGGCAGCATCTGCCAACCCTAAAAATGAAAAGAAAGCAAAGGTCTCTCCAGGAATAGAAGTACTGATGAATAAGAAAAACATGTTAAAAGGAAAAAAAGTCGGTTTGATCACAAATCCAACAGGGGTGGACGCCAAACTGAACAGCAGCATCGATTTGCTCCATCAAGATCCGGACATTGAGCTCACTGCGCTTTTCGGACCGGAACACGGCGTGCGTGGCGATGCTCAGGCAGGGGACAAAGTCGACTCGTATATCGATGAAAAAACCGGCCTTCCCGTTTACAGCCTTTACGGCAATACGAAGAAACCGACTCCTGAGATGCTGAAGAATGTTGACGTTCTCCTGTTCGATATCCAAGATGTCGGGACCCGTTTCTATACGTACATTTATACAATGGCATATGCCATGGAAGCTGCAAAAGAAAACGACATTCCGTTTATCGTTTTGGACCGGCCGAACCCGCTGGGAGGAATAAAAGTGGAAGGACCTGTTCTTGATCCAAACTTTTCATCTTTTGTCGGAAGATACCCCATTCCGTTAATACACGGCATGACGGCAGGGGAACTCGCGCAGCTGTTTAATGAGGAATTTAACATCGGCGCCGACCTGACCGTCGTCAAAATGAAAGGCTGGAAACGGCGAATGTCTTTTGAAGATACCGGGCTTCCTTTCGTCCTTCCTTCGCCAAACATGCCGACAGTTGATACTGCCACAGCCTATCCCGGCATGGGCTTAATTGAAGGAACAAATATTTCAGAAGGAAGGGGAACGACGAAACCGTTTGAGTTAATCGGCGCCCCTTACATCAAAAGTACGGAGCTCGTCGAGAAATTAAACAGCTTGAAACTGTCCGGCGTCCGATTCAGAGCGGCTTCATTTACACCGACCTTTTCAAAACACCAAAACAAATTGTGCCACGGTGTGGAGATCTATGTGACAAACCGGTCCGCTTTTCAGCCGGTGAAAACCGGGATATTCATCATCAAAACGATCCATGACCTATATCCGGATGGCTTTCAATTTCTTTCTTCCAACAACTTCAATCTCCTGATCGGCAACGGCTGGGTCAAAACAATGATTGAAAAAGGAGCTTCAGCAGAAGACATCGTCAAAAGATATGAAGGTGAACAGAAGCGGTTTATGAACATTAGAAAGAAATACCTGTTATATTAAGAAAAGCAGACGCTGGTTTAAACCTCCATACGTACTACATGACAAATTTGATTCGAACAATGCCCTGCCTTTTAAGAAGGCAGGCTTGTTTTATTATCCAACTGATACGCCCTTTTCAATTCGCTTTTGGCCAGCAAGTGCCCAAACAACGCAGCCAGAATTTGCTGAAACAGCATGCCGATCACAACGGGCACCGCTACCTGTGCCGGAAAAAAGCTGGTTGCCAAAACGGCCCCTGCGCTAATATTTCGCATTCCTCCCGTAAAGATTAAAGCAACGATTTCTTCGTGAGGCCGCTTCAGCATTCTGCCCAGCAGCCAAGCCGTCATATAACCGGTAAAAGCCACTAAAAACACCGTCACGGCTATCGTAACAAACCTTAAATCGACCGTTCTTAAATAAGGAGCGACAACTGAGCTGTTGATCGCCACCACAACGGCTAATCCCATTTTTGAGAACGGAGCGCAATTCGCGCTCAAACGCGCCGTTCTGTCTGGTGCAGCAAACTGGTTGACCAGCATGCCTAACAGAGAAGGGATGACAACCATCCCAAACAGCCCCTTCATCATCCCCGCTATATCCATTTCGACCTGAGCTCCTGCCAGAATGGACAGACTAAATGGTACGACAAAAGGCGAAAGAATTGTATCAATCAAAATGACCGAAAGGGTTAATCCGATATTTCCTTTATACATGGCAGCCCAAATCATGCTAGTGATGCCGGTGGGGATCACAACACCAAGAATGAGTCCCGTAATCGTCAACGAATCCCCGTTGAATACAATATGTCCAGTCCCCCATGCCAATACCGGCATAAACAAATGTAGAACAAATAAAGCCAGCAGCATCGGCAACGGGTGAACCACCGCAGCTTTCAGCGACTGAAAGTTGGCGCTCAAGCTTCCGGCAAAGGTCATAAAAGCAAAAATCCACGGCACAAATGCAGCAAATCCATGTAATTGTTCTGAAAGCAATACCCCGCAAACGACGCTTGCAGGCGTCAGCAAAGGCATTATTTTCCCAAGTGTTTTATTGATTGTCTGAAGCATAGATGCAAACGCCCGCTCTCTTTAAATGATCATACGTTCATTATAGCAAAAGACGGATGTCAAAACAGGAAGGTAAAAAGAAGTGGGTGTCCGGGGAAAGCCTATTTAAAGCGTGATCAGCTGCATGCATTCTTTTTTTAATAGGGAAAACTGCCAAAATCGAATCGACCTTAAACAGTCTGACCTGTCGTTTCTGAAAACAAAACGCTTTAACATACCCATTTTTGATGTCATTGACTAATATCGTCCGCTTAGAAAACTCATGTTCTTTCATGTAAATGATCTCAACGGGAAAACCCTCTGCCATAGCACGATTCAGCAGCTTTTTCATCCTCTCGCTCCTTTCGCATACCATCATTCTATACGAACACACGTTCTTTTTCAAGTAGAAAAAATAAACAATGTATGAAATCATTTATTATTGGAAGAAACTTTTTAAGGGGATGATGCGTCAGTAAATACGTGACATTTATTAGAAGGAGCCCAGCCATGTCCAGAACACACAAAAGCACAAGAGTATATAAAAGAAAAAAACGGCGGAATAAAAGGCTTTTATTCGCTGCGATCCTTGTTTGCGCAATCATTTACATCGCTTTTCCGAAGATGCCAAGCGATCATTATGAAAAACAGTCGCAAGCAACCGAGAAACAAATAAAGCCGGAAAAGAAAAAAGAGCCGAAAGTGAAAAAAGAAAAAACACAAAGCGAAATCGTCACGAAAAACGAGAATAAACAACTGGATGATTATTTAAAAAATATTGGTTTCAGCGGGACGGCATTGATTGTAAACGAAGGAAAAATCGTCACAAACAAAGGCTACTCCTATGCAAACCGCAAGAAAAAAGTGCCGAATACACCCGAAACCGTTTATTATGTCGGTTCATCACAAAAAGCGATCATCGCCGCTTCCATTCTCCAGCTTGAAGAAAGAGGCCTGCTGTCAGTAAACGATCCGGTTTCTACATATATTCCGGATTTTCCAAACGGCACGAATATTACCCTTTACAATCTCCTCACTCATACATCGGGGATTAAAGGACACAACGAAGGCAGCAGTTATATTTCACCGGACAATCTTTTAAAAGATATCGAAGCTCAAGGAATTAAAAATGCTCCTGGAAAATGGGATTACAAAGACTCCAACTATTCCGTACTGGCATACATCGTAACGAAGCTGAGCGGTGAATCTTTAAATGCATATGTTACAAACCATATCTTTAAACCTGCGGGCATGAAACACGCAGGGTTTTACAAAACGTTTGCAAAGCAACCCCAACCGTCAACAGGCTATAAGCTGAATGCTTTTAAAAAGCTGTATACTCCCGATATGCCCGATTTATCACAGCTGTACGGAGCAGGGGATATCTATATGACAGCATACGATATGTATTTATTCGATAAAGCGCTCTTTGAAAGAAAAATCATTTCTGATCAAAGTTTTACAAAAATGTTTACGCCCAATCAGGCAACATACGGCATGGGTTTTTATATTTCTCCCGGAAGCTACTCAAACCACGGCGTAATGCCTGGTTACAACATTTTAAACAGCTTTAGCAAAACAGGGAGCAAATATGTCATTCTCTTTTCAAATATACAAAACAACATTAAATCATTCGGCGTCGTTAATAACCGGATTTTCTCTATTTTGAATGCATCCGAATGATAAAGCAGGAGACACTTTCACTCTGTTTAAACAAACGTTTGTTTAAGAAAGAGGTGAAAGTGTCTTTTAAGTAACCGTCATAAAACAAAAATAAGCAGGCATTATGCCTGCTTTAAAAATACCGTTATAAACAAAAAAAGCTTTCCCCTTAATTGGAGAAACCTTGTCATATCAAGATATCTACTTAAGCTTCCAAGCGGGCTCGAACCGCTGACCTCTTCCTTACCATGGAAGTGCTCTACCTGCTGAGCTATGGAAGCATTGGCTCCGCAGGTAGGATTCGAACCTACGACCGATCGGTTAACAGCCGATTGCTCTACCACTGAGCTACTGCGGAATAAAATAAGCTTCATTTCATGCAAGGTAAAGATATAAATAAACAGCTTGGCGGCGTCCT
>NZ_JBALMR010000029.1:0-19201 GCF_036963165.1 Bacillus sp. JJ675
TTTTGTCAACGGTCTGAAAGGTTTTCGATAAATCGAAAACCTTTTTCTTATGCTTATACGATAATGACTTCCTTCGGCTGATGGTTCAGCTCTTCAGGCACAAAGCGCTTTTCAACGAAAATGCTGTGCCAGATCATGAAGATGAGGACTGTCCAGATTTTGCGGCTGTTGTCCGCTTTGTTGGCGCAATGGTCTTCAAGAAGCTGCAGCACATAATCTTTATGAATATATGCATCTGTTTGACTCTCTTTAATAATGCCAACGGCCCAGTCATGCATTTCATTTTTCAGCCAGTGGCGGATCGGCACAGGGAAGCCCAGCTTTTTGCGGTTTAGCACGTGTTCAGGAACGATGCCTTCAGCCGCTTTTCTAAGCAGATACTTTGTCGTGCCGTTTTTCGTTTTGAGCTCTTCCGGAATTTTGGAAGCCGCTTCAAAGACGACTTTATCCAAGAACGGAACCCGGAGTTCAAGGGAATTGGCCATCGTCATTTTATCGGCTTTCAGCAAAATATCGCCGCGCAGCCACGTATGAATGTCGACATACTGCATTTTATTGATGTCGCTGTAAGACTTGCTTTCTTCAAAAAACGGCTTTGTCACATCACGGTATGTGATATGTTCGTCATATTGGCGAAGAAGCTTCGATTTCATGCCTTCTTCGAAAATCTTCGCATTGCCGATATATCTCTCTTCAAGAGGCGTGCATCCCCTCATTAAGAAGCTTTTCCCTTTCATGCCCTCAGGCATCGCGGACGCCACATAGAGAAGCATCTTTTTCAAAGGAGACGGAATCCGTTCGAACGGCTTTAATGACAGAGGCTCGCGGTAAATGTTATATCCGCCGAAAAGCTCATCAGCCCCTTCTCCGGACAAGACGACCGTCACTTGTTTTTTCGCTTCCTTAGCGACAAAATACAAAGGAATCGCCGCAGGATCTGCAAGCGGGTCATCCAAATGCCAGACGATCTTCGGAAGCTCGTTCATGTACTCTTCAGGCGAAATGACCGTGCTGAAGTTTTCCAGACCGAGCTTTTCGGCGGTCTCTTTCGCCACGTCGACTTCACTGAAGCCTTCATGTTCAAAACCGACCGAGAACGTTTTTAAATTTGGATGAAATTGCTTGGCAACGGACACGATAAAGGAAGAATCGATACCGCCTGAAAGGAATGAACCGACAGGCACGTCGCTTCTCATATGTACTTTCACGGAATCAAAAATGGCGTCCCTTACCTCTTGGACAAGCTTGTCCTCGTCCGTCTGCACAGGCTTAAATTGGACTTTCCAGTACGTTTTAAATTGAATGTCTTCATTCGGCCGGATCGTAAACTGCTGGCCCGGCTCCACTTTCTGCACCTTTTGATCAAGCGTTTCAGGTTCAGGAACAAATTGGAATGAAGCATACTGCTGAAGCGCCTTTTCATTAAATTCCACATCGGCGCTGACAGGCATCAGGCTTTTTCTCTCTGATGCGAAGTAGACATGTCCGTCCGTTTTCGTAAAATAGAGCGGTTTGATTCCAAACGGATCGCGCGCGCCGTACAGAAGCTGCTCTTGTTTATCCCAGATCAAAAATGCGAACATTCCCCGCAGCTTTGCTGCCGCTTCTTGTTTGTAATGGCGGTATGTCGCAAGAAGAACTTCCGTATCGGAATCAGTCTTAAATTCATAGCCTTTTGAGATCAGTTCTTCCTTAAGCTCTATATAGTTATAGATTTCTCCGTTAAAAATAATCCAGTATGAATCATCTTCATATGACAGAGGCTGTCCCCCGTTTTCCACATCGATGATGCTCAGTCTTCTAAATCCGAAGCCTACATGTTCATCATGATAATACCCATCATCGTCCGGACCGCGGTGTACAATCATTTCGTTCATTTGCTTAATTAATTCTTCCTGGGCTGCTGTCTCGGATGATGGGCGATGATTGAATACCCCTACAAATCCACACATAGTATTGCCTCCGATTGTTTAAGATTTCGAAGCAGACTGTATCTGCTGCTTTATTAGACATGTGTTTAAAGAAAAACGTTTCAAAAAACCTGAAAAATGTTCACATTAGAATCCTTGTTTTCTAACAAAAAACGATAGTCAATCTGGATATTTTTCAAGTTTCAAAACCCGCTTATTTTTGCCATCAAAAACAAAGCCGCTTGTGTAAGCGGCTATGCGATTATTCCCCTAACGCCTCTTTGCGCAATTGATCTGCTTTATCTGTGCGCTCCCAAGGCAGATCAAGATCAGGGCGTCCAAAATGTCCGTAAGCTGCCGTTTGTTTATAGATCGGACGGCGCAAGTCAAGCATTTTGATAATGCCGGCAGGTCTCAAATCAAAGTTTTTGCGAACCACGTCGATCAATTTCTCTTCGCTGGCTTTGCCGGTGCCGAACGTATTGACTGAAATGGATACAGGCTGTGCGACGCCGATCGCATAAGCAAGCTGCACTTCGCATGAATCAGCAAGCCCTGCTGCCACGATGTTTTTCGCCACATATCTCGCTGCATAAGCCGCGGATCTGTCGACTTTGGTCGCGTCTTTTCCGGAGAACGCTCCGCCGCCGTGGCGCGCGTATCCGCCGTATGTGTCAACAATGATTTTTCGTCCTGTCAAGCCTGCGTCGCCTTGCGGTCCTCCGATGACAAAGCGGCCTGTCGGGTTAATAAAATATTTTGTGTTTTCATCGATCAGGTCTTGCGGAACAACCGGGTTAATCACATGTTCTTTCAGATTGCGCTGAATCTGTTCCAGCGAAATTTCCGGATGGTGCTGCGTAGAAATAACGATCGTATCGATGCGGACCGGTTTGTTATTCTCATCATATTCGACGGTCACCTGCGTCTTTCCGTCCGGGCGCAAGTATGGAAGAATTTCCTCTTTGCGAACTTCGGTCAAACGGCGGGACAGTTTGTGAGCAAGAGAAATCGGCAGAGGCATGAGCTCTTTTGTTTCATTGCACGCAAAACCGAACATCAGGCCTTGGTCACCGGCTCCGATCGCTTCGATTTCAGCGTCGCTCATCGCTCCTTCACGTGCTTCAAGCGCCTGGTCAACCCCCATCGCAATATCCGGAGACTGCTCATCTATCGACGTCAACACCGCGCACGTTTCTGCGTCAAAGCCGTATTTTGCGCGCGTGTATCCAATTTCTTTAATCGTTTCACGAACCGTTTTCGGGATATCCACGTACGTGGATGTCGTGATTTCACCGCTTACCAGCACCAAGCCGGTCGTCACAGATGTTTCGCATGCAACGCGGGCATTCGGATCTTTCTTTAAAATTTCGTCTAATATACTATCCGAAATCTGATCGCAAATTTTGTCCGGATGTCCCTCCGTAACTGACTCTGATGTAAATAACCGACGATTTTTGCTCATGTATGTTTCCTCCTGTATATGAAGATCAGCCGTGATCTTAAGGTATGATACGGAACTCGTCTCTCTTAATTATATGACGATACTCGGGCTTCATACTCTCTCGTCTGAAAGGCTTCGCTAATCGGGACGCCAAGCCGTCTATGGAAAGAGGCTTTTCCAGCGTCTCCTATTGCCCGGATACTCGGCCAAAACCTTTCACTTTTATGTGAAAAACGCCCAGTACCTTCCTCCTGAAGGCATGATTTTTTATGCAATAAAAAAACCTTTTCCTGTTCGCTGAGGAAAGGGTCTGGTAGTGCGTGCCTTTCACTCTTATCGCTCAAGGTATGTCAAAACCTTGCATCAGGTTAGCACCGTAGTTGTCTCGAAACTGTGATGATGAAGAGAAACCGGTTGCTGGGCTTCATTGGGCCTGTCCCTCCGCCAGCTCGGGATAAGAGTATCCGCTCAATGAAATATCTTATCTTAAAATGACTTGTCATGTCAATATAAGCAGAAATAAATTTGCACACCGTACATAAAGAAAAAACCCGCACGAAATTTGATAAACAGTATAGACTATAAGAACAAATGTGTTATACTAATTCTACATTAATGTTATACACATTAAATAACACGCAAAGGAAGGTTTTTTATGAACTCTGTAGATGCAACGAACGATTTGCAAACGTTATTGTCAGGCAAAAACGTTCAATTTAATTTATCCGTTCCCCATTTGGTTGAAAAGGTTCTTGAGCGGAAAGAGGGAATTTTGACATCATCCGGAGCCGTGCGCGCGACGACCGGTACATATACCGGCCGCTCTCCGAAAGACAAATTCATCGTAGAAGAAAAAAGCACAAAAGAGAAGATCGACTGGGGCGCGGTGAATCAGCCGATTTCGGAAGAAGCTTTTGACCGCCTTTACACAAAAGTCGTCAGCTATTTAAAGGAGCGCGAGGAACTGTTTGTATTTGAGGGGTTTGCGGGTGCAGACGAAAAATACCGGCTTCCGATTACTGTCGTCAACGAATTTGCGTGGCATAACCTGTTCGCAAGACAGCTGTTCATCAGACCTGACGGCCGCTCCCGGCAAGCGGCTGAAGAGCCTTTTACGATTCTTTCGGCGCCGAATTTCAAAGCCGATCCGCTGATCGACGGCACCAAATCGGAAACGTTCATCATCGTATCGTTTGAAAAGCGCACCATCTTAATCGGGGGCACAGAATACGCCGGAGAAATGAAAAAATCGATTTTCTCCATTATGAACTACCTTCTTCCCGAACGAAACATTTTGCCGATGCACTGTTCTGCCAACATTGGCGAAGAAGGCGGCACAGCCCTCTTCTTCGGCTTATCCGGGACGGGAAAAACGACGCTGTCCGCAGATCCGAACCGCAGGCTGATCGGAGACGATGAACACGGCTGGTCAAGTACGGGAATCTTCAATATTGAAGGCGGCTGCTATGCAAAATGCATACATTTAAGCGAAGAAAAAGAGCCGCAGATTTACCGGGCGATCCGCTTCGGCTCCGTCCTGGAAAATGTCGTTGTTGACGATGCGACCGGGGAGCCGGACTATGATGATGCATTTTATACGGAAAACACGAGAGCGGCCTATCCGATAGATGCGATCGATAACATCGTACTGCCAAGTATTGCAGGACATCCGCAGACGATTGTATTTTTAACGGCAGATGCGTTCGGCGTGCTGCCTCCGATCAGCAAGCTGACGAAAGAGCAGGCGATGTACCATTTCTTGAGCGGATATACGAGCAAGCTTGCCGGAACAGAACGCGGCATCACCTCTCCTGAAGCGACCTTCTCAACGTGCTTCGGTTCGCCGTTCCTTCCGCTTCCTGCTCACGTTTACGCGGAAATGCTCGGCAAGAAAATTGACGAACACGGTGTCAGCGTGTTCCTTGTCAACACAGGATGGACCGGCGGAGGCTACGGAGTCGGGAAAAGAATGAGCCTGGCTTACACGAGGGCAATGGTGCGCGCGGCAATCGAAGGGGATTTGGACAACGCCGAGATGAGAACGGACCGGATTTTCGGCCTGCATACGCCGATCCACGTTCCAGGCGTTCCTGACCAGGTGCTCGATCCGGCGAAGACGTGGGCGGATGAAAAGGAGTACGAAGAAAAAGCGAGCCAGTTGGCAAATGAGTTCAAAAAGAACTTCAAAAAGTTTTCCAATACGGGAGACCTCGAAAAAACGGGAGGCCCTCTAGTTTAACGATAAAGCCAAGGTCGCGGACAGCGCCTTGGCTTTTATGTTTAATTCGTCGAGTTTAAAGAAACGAGTCTATATGTTAAATGAGTGCGCCCTTCCGACCATTCCAGGCGCTCCGCATGGGCGGTTCCCGTCACATCGCCGTTCTTCGTCTTTTTGACTTCTATCGGCACATGAAGAGGGTAAACACGATAGCCTTCTTTTTCAAGTGTAAATACATTTTCCTCTACCCGCGTTTCTTTTCCTTTCGTGACGATCATCGTATTAAATTCAACAGGCATTCCCATCAGAAAATCCCCCTCCTTTTTATCTGTCAGCATTAGTTTACCATAACTTGTCCATTACCTGCTTTTCATCCATTGCGCAAGGTCCCTTACAATCCGCCTGTTCTCCTTGGGGGGAAAGTAATGGGTGAACTGATTGAAATACCATGTTTCGACCGGCTTTTTTTGACTGATCAATTCCCGTTCGAGGTGTCTCGCGTGCTCAATCGAAACATTCTCATCCTTTGCACCGTGGATGAGCAGCACCGGCGCTTCGATGCTGCCGATTTTGTCAAACGGCGTCCTCCGCCCGTACGCTTCCGGCACTTTCTCCGGCGTACCTCCAATGACCCGTTTCATCATTCTCCGCAGGTCTTTGCGCTCGCGGTAAGTCAAGGCCATATCGCTGACCCCTCCCCAGGAAACGAATGAAGCGGCGGCAGATCCCATTTCTATCGCCGTTAAAATGCCCATGATCCCGCCTCTTGAAAACCCGAAAATGTGAACCCGCCGATCGTTCACAAGCTCGTGGTTCTGAAGAAGGCGAAAAGCGGCAAATGCATCTTCTCTATCGTCTCCGGCAAAATCTTCATTGCCCTCACCGCCCTGGTTTCCTCTGTAGTACGGCGCAAAAACGACAAACCCTTGCGAAGCAAATTGGACGATTCGTCCGGGCCTGACCATCCCGACATTTTTGATCCCGCCCCGCAAATACAAAAATCCGTCATAGCGGCCGGGAGCAGCCGGTTCAGCCAGCAGCCCCTTGACCTTGAGCCCCTGCGACAAATAGGTGACGGAAAACAGGCGAATCCGTTTATTCGGAGACGGGAACCTCCTTTTTTCTATCCACATGTATGGCTCACCTCTGATAATCCGCAGTCGTCCCTCACACCTGTTTTGCATTTAACATAAACTATTTTATGCCGAAAGCAACCGAAATTAAAGGAGGGAAATCGGTTTGAAGCGTTTCTTTTTTAACATATTATCCTTCACCCTGATGCTGTTTATCCTCGCTTCCTGCAGCGGAGTCAAAACCGAAAAAGTCCGGCTTGCGGAAGTGACCCGTTCCGTTTTCTACACGCCTTTATATATCGCCATCTCCGAAGGTTTTTTTAAGGAAGAGGGTTTGGATGTCGAACTGAAAACGACGTGGGGCGGCGATAAAACGATGACGGCCCTCTTGTCGAACGGCGCCGATATCGCGCTTGTCGGCTCTGAAACTTCCATTTATGTCAATGCCCAAGGCGCAAGCGACCCCGCCGTCAATTTTGCCCAGCTAACCCAAACGGACGGAACGTTCCTCGTCGCCCGCAAAAAAGCGGATAACTTTAGCTGGAAAGAGCTGAAAGGAAAAACCTTTCTCGGACAGCGCAAAGGCGGAATGCCCCAAATGGCCGGAGAGTTTGTCTTAAAACAGAAGGGCATTGACCCGAAACATGATATCGATTTAATCCAAACGATTGATTTTGCGAATATTCCAAACAGCTTCGCTTCCGGAACAGGTGACTACGTTCAGCTTTTCGAACCCCAGGCCTCCATTTTTGAAAAAGAAGGCATCGGCCGCATTGTCGCCTCCTTCGGCAAAGAATCGGGCCGCATTCCCTATACGACATTTATGGCAAAACAAAGCTATTTAAAGAAAAACGAAAAAACGGCGGAAAAATTCACCCGGGCGATCTACAAAGCGCAGCAATGGGTCGGGTCGCACTCTTCAAAAGAAGCCGCGCAGAGCATCCAGGACCAGTTTTTTAAAGATACGGAACCTTCGATCCTTGAATCGTCGATCGAACGGTATAAACAGCAAAAGTCCTTTGCACACGATCCGATTTTGGATGAAGAGGAATGGAATCAGCTTCAAACCATTATGGATGAAGCCGGCGAACTGCCGAAACGCACCTCCCATCACGAACTGGTCAATACAAAGATCGCCGAAAAGGTCACAAAAAATCACTAGGAGGTGGCCGCATTGTCTTTTTTGCAAGTTCAGGACGTCACACATACTTATTTTTCCCTGAAAGAAAAAACGGCAGCGCTCGAAAATATCAGTTTTGAAGCGGAAAAGGGCGAATTCGTTTCCTTTCTCGGCCCGAGCGGCTGCGGCAAAACGACGCTGCTGTCAATCATCGCAGGCATCGTGTCTCCCACAGCAGGACGCGTATTGATTGAAAACCGCAAACCCGGCGAAAAAGACCTGCAAATCGGCTACATGCTGCAGCAGGATTATTTATTTCCCTGGAAAACCATTGAGGAAAACGTCTTAATCGGCTTGCATATTTCCAACAAGCTGACCCCTGAGACGGAAAAAAGCGCTTTGGAGCTGCTGGAAAAGCTCGGACTTTACCATGTCGAAAAAAAATATCCGAAGGAGCTTTCAGGCGGCATGAGACAGAGAGCCGCGCTCGCCCGCACCCTTGCCGTCGACCCGGATATCCTGCTTTTGGATGAACCCTTTTCAGCTCTTGACTATCAGACAAAACTGAACCTTGAAGATTTGGTATTCAACACATTAAAGACCTATCAAAAAACAGCCGTTCTCGTCACCCATGATATCGGTGAGGCGATTGCGATGAGCGACCGGATTTTGCTGTTTTCAAAACAGCCCGGGACGATTCATAAAACCTTTGCCGTCCCTGATTCCCTAAAAGGAATGACACCTTTTGAAGCAAGGCAGGAGCCGGATTTTCAATCCCTTTTTCAGAACATATGGAAGGAGCTCAATCACCTTGAACAACATCGGGCAGAAAGTTGATGTCCTTCATCAGGAGTTTTTAAAACAGCAGCAGACGGAAAAAAGGCGGGTCCGTTTTTATCAAGCTGCGATCTTTATCATTTTTTTCGCGCTCTGGGAAACGGCCAGCCGATTGGCATGGATCGATCCGCTCATCTTCAGCTCCCCTTCGGCCGTCTGGGCGCTTTTCCTTGAGAAAATGGGAGACGGTTCATTGCCCGGGCACATCGGTGTCACAGTATTTGAAACGATTCTCGGCTTTCTCTTCGGGACTTTGCTCGGGACGTTTCTGGCCGCTCTTTTATGGTGGTTCCCGCGCCTTTCCAAAATATTGGACCCGTATCTCGTCGTCCTTAATGCGATGCCCAAGGTCGCGCTTGGCCCGATCCTCATCGTCGCCATCGGCCCGAGTCTTTCGAGCATCATCGCCATGGGCGCCATCATCAGCGTGATCATTACCACAATCGTCGTCTATACATCCTTTCAGGAAATCGACGAAAATTATATAAAAGTCATGAAAACGTTTGGGGCCACAAAAAGCGAAATTTTTAAAGAGGTGCTTCTTCCTGCATCGATTCCGACAATCATTTCTGCTTTGAAAGTAAATGTCGGGCTGAGCTGGGTCGGGGTCATCGTCGGGGAATTTTTAGTATCGGCACAAGGTCTGGGCTATATGATCATTTACGGGTTCCAGGTCTTTAATTTCACGCTCGTGATGCTGAGCCTTTTGATTATCGCCGTCTTTGCAACGATCATGTACCAGTGCGTCGAGCTGTTAGAGAAGAAATTGATGAAGGGAAGAACATAAATATCGAAAAAGCCCCGGGTAAGCGGGGCTTTTATTTGATCATGCCGTCTTTTTTCAGCTTCTCAAGGCTGATTTTCAGGACGGAGTCTTTCATAATAAAGCTGTATTTTCTGTTTTTTACTATATCCTCCGGCAGATCGTCCATTAAAACAGGACCTTTCGTCTCATAGTACGTTTCCTGTTTTTCAATTTTATCAATCTCGGCAAAGTAAATATTTTTGATTATCACTTTTTCCCTGCCAAGGACTTTATATTGCCCGATATATGTCAGCTTTTTCACATCGGCTCCCGTCTCCTCTTTCACTTCACGCAGCGCTGCTTCCTCGGCATTTTCAAAAGGCTCTACTTTGCCGCCGGGGAACTCGTATCCTCTGTCCTGGTGATTCGTTAAAAGCCACTGATTTTGATAGCGGCAGATCACCCACACATGCTTTGGCGCTTGTGAAAAGGGATGATTTTCAAAGGAGAGCTGAACCGTGTTCCGGTAAAAGTCTTTAAATTCGTACATCATGATCCCTCTAATCCGTTTCCTTGCTTCTTCAACTCATCATATCACATATCCATTTTTTCTGTAGTGCTTTTGTACATTTGCAAGCTGTAAATTTTCATTTTATTGTTTCACAAAAGGGCGCTCTCTAAAACACCGTATTTGGAAGCAAAAAAATCGGATGGGATAGAAACCTTCTGCATGAGCTCTGCGTGTTTATAGTGATGCGATAGTTTCATAAATTGCTAGCTTCAGACAAGCAAGGAGTTGTCATATATTGAGTTTTCATTTTGATACAGAACAAGAATTAACACTGAAAGCAGAAGGAAGCGGACGTTTTTTTGCGAAGAAAGGCGCGATGATCGCCGATCAGGGCCAATTGAAATACAGCAAACGGCTGCTCGGGACAAACCAGGGAAATATCGTCAAGCAGGTATTCAATCATTTAAGCAGAAAATTGACCGGGGAAAATCTCGAAATGATGGAAGTAACCGGCCGCGGAGTCTGCTATTTAGCCGATCAAGGCGAGCATGTCACGGTGATTAACCTGGAGCCGAACGGAATTTGGCAGAGCGTTTCTGTGGAAAGCGAGGATCTGCTCGCGTTTACAGAAGACTGCCATTACGGTGTTACGCCCGTCGGCGTCGGCGTTTTATCCCAAAAAGGACTGTTCACTTCAAAGCTTACATATAACGGAACAGGTGCACAAGTGGCCGTTAAAACGGCAGGCAACCCGCTCGTTCTTGAAAGTCCGTGCCGCGTCGATCCGGATGCAATCGTCGCTTGGACGGGACCGGCTCCAAAGGTGACGTTGGATGTGAACTGGAAAACGGTCATCGGGCAGACTTCAGGAGAATCGTATATGTTTGAATTTCAACAGCCGGGACAGATCGTGATCGTTCAGCCGTTTGAAAGACAATCGGGGCTCAAGGTGGGGCTTGACGATAATCGCTACAAGGCGGAGACGCAAAACAGCGCATGGCAGAATACACGCCAGGGCTTGACGAACCAGCCGGAGCATCATGGTCAAGATCAGGGCGGACTCGGCGGTATCGTAGGCAGCATTTTAAATAACAGAAGATAACTGCACGATGAAAAACCCCTTCTTTATCTTAAGAAGAGGTTTTTCTTTAATCAGCGGATTTCATGTCACAAAGGCCGTTCTCGCTGATAAATGTTTTCGCTTCTTCATTGCCGAGGCGATAAAGCATCTGATAAATATTCCGGCGAAGTTCGTCCATTTTATCATTTGAGCTGTCATAATGGTATTCGACAGCCGGCACGTGCGCCCGGAAAAAGTTGATCCAATCCTCGGAGGAGAGCTGGTCAAAATATTCCCTTAACAGAATGACATCTTCATCGGTTGCCGAAATTTGAAATTCCCAGGGAGATGCGCCGGGATGCTGCGAAATCATTCCATCTTGAACAGAAATATAGTATGTCCTTTTTTCCAAAGCCAATCATCCCTTTTTCCCGTTAGTATTGCCTGTTGCTTCTAAAAAGTTACCGTTTTCGGCGCAATTTATTTTTAACGAATTCATGAATTTCCAGCAAAAACTGAGGAACCGGTATTCCCAGCGCATGAGCCGTGCCGACGATCAGAAATGTCTCATACAAAATATAAAAGACGATCGAAAAATCGCGGATTGAACTATCCGTCTGAAGCAGCTGGTCAAAAAAGTGCGCCACAGATATAAGAAAAAGCGTGACAAATTTATTCGCAAGCCTTGTAAACAAGCTCTTGACCGTGAATTGATCGTTCACGCATTCGTTTAAACTGTTACTGACAAACTCAATCCCCATTAACGTAATTAATATTAAAAATAAATATTCGATTGCACCAAACAAAAATCCGAAAAGTGAAAACCAGATTGAAAATAGCGAAAAGATGCCTAAGTCTCTGTTCATGCGCTTCAACATCCTTTCAAAAAAAGACTTTTCATAGCTTATCCTATGAAAAGCGGCTTTGAAAGGCTTGGATGAATTGTTTGACAATTTATAAAAAAGGCTTTAAAACGAACAAAAAAGACCGGGCATCAGCCCGGGTCCATCCATTATCCCAAATACGCCTTCAGCATCCAGTTGTGCTTTTCGATCGTTTGATGAATGGCGAGAAGCATGTCTCCCGTCGTTTCATCATTCACTTCATCGGCAAGCTCCATTCCGCTTTTCAGCTCTTCGGCCACCGTCAAAAAGTCATCATGAATATTTTGCACCATCTGTTCTGCAGTCTCTCCGCCGTCAGCTTCTTTGATCGATGAGATTTCAAGGCACTCCTTCATCGTTCCGACCGGAGAGCCTTGCATGGCCAGCAGGCGTTCAGCCAAATCGTCTATATATTGGGCGGCTTCCGTATACAGCTCTTCAAACTTTTCGTGCAGCGTAAAGAAATCTTTGCCTTTCACATACCAGTGATAATTATGTAGCTTGACGTATAGGACAGTCCAGTTTGCAACTTGTTTGTTAACCGCTGTTTTCAATTTTTCCGACATCTCTTATCGTCCTCCTTTTGATTCACTTATGGTTTACCCGTTTAGCTTGTACAGAAAACATTTCTTTTACTCTTGATCATGATTTCCGTTTCCTGATATGGTAAACTATTGTAAAAAGAACACGGAGGTTTTTTATGATCTTCTGGATTGTTGCAGGCTTTTTGATTACAGGCATTGTACTGGCATTATCACTGGTCACGACATCAAAAGCGTACGACTTTCAGCATCGAATCGACCCCCCTCCGCCAAACCGCCGGATAGAGGAAGAACGGCCTGATCAATGATGATGGCCGCTTTCTTCTTCCTCATCGTTCCCCGCCTGATCCTTTGCAGAACCGACTTTCACTTCCGTTACCGGCATCGTATGCTGCTTCTTAGCCGTGACATGGACCTGAACTTTATAAAGCCCGTCTTCCGGAAATGCTTTTGAAATGCTGTAGACCCCTTTTCCTTCATTCTTCGCTTTCTCAAGCTCGCTTTTCTCTTTGCCTCCGGACTTCCAAACTTCAAACTCGACTTCATCAGCATCTGCCACAGGCTCGTCCCCGTAAAGCACGGACGCTTTAATGACAGCCTTTTCATTTTTGTCCGCATGCTCAGGCGCCGTAAGCTTTGCGGTCAACAGCTTTGGCTCCTGTTCTGTTGATGCCGGTTTATCCGCCTGACCGCAGGCTGACAGGCCGGCCGTTAAAACAAAGAGTATGACCCATTTACCTAAACGCATCCCTATCACCCTTTTTTAAATATGATATATCACATATTCAAGTGTAGCAAAGTTCCGGCATTTATGGCATTATTTTCTTTGTGAACAAATGAAAAACACCGGCACAAGAGCCGGTGTTTGAAAGGCATTATCCAAATACCTTTAATAAATCTTCCTTATTTTGCGAAAGCCAAAAGCGCATCATGCGTTTTGCACCTTCCAGATCGTGAAGCTTCGCCTGGCCGCACTGCGTTTCGTTTGCAGCCGGAATTTCCGTCACTTCGACTGCTTCCTTAAACGTGTCTTCAAGCAAATCGACGATTTCTTCAGCAGTCGGCTCACCGCTTACGACAAGGTAGTAGCCCGTCTGACAGCCCATCGGCGACACGTCGATAATATCGAAATGGTCGTATTTTTCCGCGTAAGTGCGGATCGTAAATGCAAGCAGGTGCTCCAGTGTATGAATGGTATCAGGCTTCATCGCCTGTTTATTCGGCTGGCAAAAGCGGATGTCAAACTTGTTGACGACGCCGTCCGTTCCGACTTTGTGAACGCCGCAATGTCTGACATAAGGCGCTTTAACTGCATTATGATCAAGTTCAAAACTTTCTACTGAAGGCATGTTTCTTCTCTCCCCTCTATCGGTCTTTTTTTATTATATCACACTTTACCGATATGTTTTTAGGTAAATGCTTTTTCGTTTTGTACGCTTTTTTCTTATATTATAATATGAAGAAAAAAAGGTGCTGAAAACATGAAAACTCTGTTCCTGCTGATCATCCGCACGTATCAAAAATGGATATCACCCATTTTGCCGCCATCCTGCCGCTTTTATCCGACCTGCTCAAATTACGGGCTGGAAGCGATTGAGAAACACGGCGCCCTCAAAGGAGGCTGGCTGACCGTCAAGCGCATTCTGAAATGTCATCCGTTCCATCCCGGCGGCGTTGATCCAGTACCTGAAAAAAAGCAAAAAGATTAGCGCACTTCCTTATAGCCGTTGACAACAAGGTCAAGTCTGCCCGTTTCCGGATCGATGACAAGCCCGTGCACAGGAACGTCTTCCGGCAAAAGCGGATGGTTTCTTATGACGTTGACACTGTCTTTGACGCTAGCTTCTACAGATTCGAAGCTTTTCAGCCACTGTTCAAAATCGACGCCTGAATACTCAAGCGTTTGAATCCGTTCTTTCGGAATGCCGCGCTTGACTACCTTGTCCAAAAAGCTTTCGGATTTCAACTTGCTCATCCCGCAGTCATGATGGCCGATAACACAGACCTCGTCGGCATTCAATTCATAAACAGCGACAAGGATGCTTCTCATAATGCTTCCAAAAGGATGGGCGACAAGGGCGCCCGCGCTTTTGACGATCTTGACGTCGCCGTTGCGCATGTTCATCGCGTGCGGCAGAAGCTCAACAAGCCTTGTGTCCATGCAAGAGAGGATGACCATTTTTTTGTCAGGGAATTTGCTTGTTTCATACTTTTTATAATCCCCGCGTTCAACAAACTGTTTGTTAAACTGTAGAATATTGTCCAAAAGTTTCATGATCCAGTTCCTTTCTAAACAATGTTTTATATTTAAATATACCATACAATTTCAATTTCTTTCATCCATCAAAGCGTTTCCGGTTTTAATCCGATTTCTTCTTTTATTTTCCCTCTTTTCAAATCGTAATAATTACGATACAATGATACAGAATTGTTAAATCGTAATGATTTCAGTTTTTACGTTGAGAGGAGAAATACGATGAAAAAAACACTCGGATTGGCATCCGCATTCATTCTTGCAGCGGGACTGACGGCGGGCTGCTCAAGCACCGGAGCTTCCGGCGATCATAAAGAACACGACGGAAAATTGGATATCTACACAACCATTTATCCGCTTGAGGATTTCACCAAAAAAATCGGCGGGGAATATGTGAACGTCAAAAGCGTATACCCTCCAAACGTTGAAGCGCATACGTATGAGCCAAGCTCAAAAACGATGGCGGAGATTTCTGATTCCGATGCTTTCATTTATTCCGGGGTCGGTGTTGAAGGGTTCGCGGATAAAGCCGTGAACACGTTAAAAGGCAGCGACGTCAAAATCGTCAAAGCCGGCGAAGGCATTGGTCTCTTGTCCCAAACAGAAGAGCACGAACACGGTGAAGAAGAACACGAACACGATCACGATCACGAACATGAACACGATCATGACCATGGAGGTAAAGACCCTCACGTCTGGCTTGACCCGGTGCTTGCCGAAAAGCTGGCGGAAAACATTAAAAACGAACTGACGGCATTGGAACCGGAGCATAAAAAAGAGTTCGCGAAAAACTATGAATCTCTCAAAAAAGAGTTGGAACAGCTTGATCAAGAGCTTAAACAGACAGTCGCCAAAGCTGACAAAAAAGAGATCCTCGTCTCGCATGCCGCATACGGATACTGGGAAAAGCGTTATGGCATCAAACAGATCAGCGTGCTTGGCCTTTCACCGACAGAGGAGCCTTCCCAAAAAGAACTTGAAAACATCGTCAAAACAGCAAAAGAACACGACATTAAATACGTTATTTTTGAAAACAACGTCAGCAGCAAAATCTCAGAGATTATTAAAAATGAAATCGGGGCCAAAAGCTTGACGATGAAAAACCTTGAATCCGTTACAAAAGAAGATAGACAAAACGGCGAGGATTATCTGAGCATCATGGAGGAAAATGTGTCCGTATTGAAAAAAGCATTGTCAAATCAATAAAAGCAAAACACGCGCAACCGAGGAATGCGCGTGTTTTTACGTTAATCCATATTAAACCGTTTCTTAAACTGTTCGACCCTTCCGCCTCTTTCATTGAATTTTTGTCTTCCCGTATAAAACGGATGGGTGTCTGAGCTGATTTCAACTTTAATCACCGGATACGTTTTTCCGTCTTCCCATTCGGCCGTTTCATCAGACGTTCTCGTGGAACGGCTCAAAAAACGGTAGCCGCTGTTTACATCCTGAAAGATTACTTGATATGTTTTAGGATGAATATTCGGTTTCATTATAATTCCTCCTTTTTAAAACGTAACAATTACGTTTTATTATAAACCATCAATATCTTCATGTCAAAATTTCACTTCTGTTTTTACATTTTTAAGCATCTTAACAAATTTCCCGACGAACAGGAAGAATAATCTAAAAAAGGAGGTAAACAATAAAAGCAAAATGGTGTGAATGAAAGGTGGTTTTCCGGATGAATGATTTAATGTTCGCTAGAAGCCTATTCGGAACAACGATGGGATTCCATATAATTTTCGCTACACTCGGTGTCGGAGTTCCTTTAATGATTTTGCTGGCTGAGCTGATTTACCAAAAAACAAAAGATCCCCATTACGCCATAATGGCGAAAAGATGGACGAAGGCACAGGCCGTTTTGCTGGGCGTCGCCATTCCGACCGGAACGATCGCTGGAACCCAGCTTGCCCTTCTTTGGCCGGGCTTCATGGAAGTCATCGGAAAGGTAATGTCCCTTCCATTTCAAATTGAAATATACGCATTTTTCATCGAAGCTTTATTTATGTCCATTTATGTCTATGCGGCTGACCGGCTGACTCCGCTCATGAGAATCACCGCCATCGTCTTCATCGTTATCGGTGCAGCGTCTTCAGCCATTTTAATTACAAACGTCCATGCATTTCAGGGAACACCTGAAGGCTTCAAAATCGTCAACGGGGAAATTACGGATGTTCACCCATGGACGGCCTTTTTCAATAAAAGCTTTTTCATTACGGCCAGCCATGTCGTCGTCTCGGCGTTTATGACAGGAGCCTTCATCATTGCAACGATCGCCGCATATAAAATGCTTCGCAATCGGAACAATGAAAAAGTGTATGCCCTTCACAGAAAAGCGCTTTTGCTCGGACTGCTCGTCGGCGGACTGTTTTCATTAATTACCGCGCTGAGCGGACACGAATCTGCACAGTTTCTTCACCGCTATCAGCCGGAAAAGCTGGCCGGAGCAGAAGGTTTATTTAAAACGCAGTCCTATGCTCCGCTGGCGATCGGAGGATTTCCCGATGAAGAGACGCAATCAGTTAAAGGAGCGATTGAAATACCGTGGGCGTTGAGCTTTTTGGCAGACAACCGGTTTGACACCGTTGTGAAAGGCTTAAATGAGTATCCACGTGATGAGTGGCCGCCTTTGTACATTCATACGCTGTTTAACGGAATGGTGCTGATCGGCATGCTGCTGATCGTTTACGCAGCGGCCGGCTTTATTTGGCGAAACGTTTTGAAAAAAGATCGTTTTCCGCGCTGGATGCTCGTCTTTTTCACGACGGCAGGGCCGCTCAGCCTGCTTGGAATTGAATTCGGCTGGGTGTTTGCATGCACCGGAAGGCAGCCCTGGGTGATCTACCACATGCAGAAAACGTCTGAAGTGGTGACATCCTCAGGATCAATCGGACTGCTGTTTTTCCTGTTTTTTATCGTCTACGTCATTTTAGGAGCAGCAGTGGTCTTCGTATTGCAATATTATTTTAAACGCCATCCCGTCGAAGAAGACCTTAAAGCATCGGAAGCGTAACAATACGAAAGAAGGGAGTCATACATGCAAATGGATGGAACAACAGATGCCCTGCTGGCCATTTCGATCGTGTGGGGATTTATATTTATCTACGCCGTCATGGCGAGCATGGATTTTGGAGCAGGTTTTTGGTCGATGATTTATATGAATAAAAAGCAGCTGAAAGCGACGAATATCGCCAATCGCTACCTTTCCCCGACGTGGGAGGTAACAAATGTCTTTATTGTCGGAATCGTCGTGGCCCTTTTCAGCTTTTTCCCGGGCGGAACGTTTGTCCTCGGGACGGTGCTTTTGCTTCCGGGCAGCATCATTTTATTGCTGTTAGCAATTCGAAGCGGCTTTTTGGTTTTTGCCCACGCTGCTAAAGGCTATGAAAGAGCGTTGACTTACGTTTCGGGAATCAGCGGATTTATTATTCCCGCCGTTTTAATTCTCGTTTTGCCCATTACCCACGGACATTTTGTGTACCGGCAAAACGGCAGCTACCGCTTGGATTTCGCCGATTTATTTTTGAGTCCGCACGCCTACTCGTTTATGGGATTTGCCATTTTCAGCACCCTGTTTTTGTCTTCTTTGCTGCTCGCTGATTTTTCAAATGTGGCCGATGAAAAAGACGCGTACCAGGTGTATCGCCGAAACGCTCTTATCACCGGACCGCTCGCTTTGATCATGTCCTTAAGCATCATGATGACAATGAGAACCGAAGCAAACTGGCTTTACACAAAAATGATGAACGGTCTGCCATGGCTGTTTTTATCATTCCTGCTGTTTTTGGCGGCCTTAGGCGCACTGTTTCTGCCGAATACCTACAATAAGGACCGGTTAGGAAAGCCGCGGCTTTCCGTTATTGCGATTACACTGCAGTATTTTACGGCCAGCTACGTTTACGGAAAGTCCCATTTGCCGTATATGATCCACCCCGAAGTGACGATACAATCCGGTTTCACCGCCCCGGAAACGTTCAGAGCGTTGTTTATCTCGTACATCGTCGGTTTTATTATTTTATTTCCCGGGTTCTATTACTTCTGGAAATTATTCATGAAGGACAGGCGGTACATAAAACAGCCTGAATAAGTATGAACGATGCGCAGGGCGGTTAAGCTAAGATCGTACACTATTTTTAAGGGGGCCAAAAAAAGTGGACCAAAAAATACTGTGTGAAGTTTCAAATTGCACGTACTGGGACAAAGGGAACAAATGTACGGCTGATGCCATATACGTCGTAAGCCATGCCGAAGGTGAAAAAGCTTCTACAACCGAAGAAACAGATTGTAAAACATTCAAACCCGAACACTAGAACAGATGTGATGAAGGAGGAACAGGCATGAACAGAGAGTCGCTGCTAAAGGCTTTTTATCAGGAAATCCAGGGAGCCGATGAAATCTCTTTTCAAAAGGCCGCCCGCTCCTTCATGAACTTATGGGATTATGAATACGGATGTCTCGACGGTTTGCCTGAGCAGGCAGACAAACTGATCGGACAAACCGTGCACGAGGACCTGCTTTTGCGGGACTAAAACAGTTTGCTTATTTAAAAAACAACACGGCACAAACAGTATTTGTGCCGTGTTTCAGACCGTTGACAAAA
>NZ_JBALMR010000030.1:0-50432 GCF_036963165.1 Bacillus sp. JJ675
AAAAGGGATTCAAATGCACAATCCTTTTGCACCTCAAGTTCAGTTGGCTGGTGGGGGGAAAGTACCTTATAATGCTATTGATGGTGAAAACTTTAGAGACAACCTTATTCGGCGTATAAGGGAACTTGCTGATGTTGAGAAAGGCGATATCAGAATAAATAAAGCTACTTCCGAAAAAGTCGTTAATGCCTTGTCTAGTTTCAAAAGCAGAAAAATGACATTTGGAAATCAACGGTTCTTACTAGATAAAAAAGGGATGAAGCATATTTTGGAAAGACATCATCCTGAATATTGGGACGGATCAGTTAAAACCACACAGTCTTTTTTCAAGAAGGATTTGTCTATAGAAGAGATAGCTAACGCTATAGAATCTATTTTAAAACAAAACCGAGGGGTTTTGACTGAAAAAGACTTTAGGGGAACAACAGGTAAGCAGCAAATAACAGGAACGTATAACGGAGTAAAATATGTAGTTGGTTTTAAAAAAGGACGAATAGGTCAATTCTATCCAGTAGAGTAGGTGAAAATTTTGTTTTATATTAATACATTAATTCGTAGACCAGATAAAACAATTACTGATTTATCGATATTGAAATCAAAGCAAAATGATTATTTTGTAGATATTAATAACATGAATGATTTAAAAAGTATTGAACATATATTGGATTTTGACTATCTTGAAGGCGCAATAATAATAAAATTTAATGATCAAATTTTGATGGATGTAACCACATGGGATTTAGTTGATGATTTGTGGGCATATTTATTAAATGTAATCGAGAATGTTTTGAATACAGGATATGGTGAAACTTACTTTCCAGATCAGCCGTTACGTTTAAGTATGCGATCATTATCTAATGATTTATTACTTTTTGAATTAGATGCTCCTACTCAAGTTAAAGCTGCCGTACCTAAAAGAGACTTCCTTCTTGCATTAATTGAAGGGGCGGACTATTTTTTTGAAAAAATGAATGAATCTTATGTTAATAACGTAGATTATAATGGTGAAATTGATATGATTGAGTCTTTGAGAAAAAAATTCCTTGCTGATATTTAAAATACACCTCCCATAAATTAGATAAGTGTTTTGGTGGTTTGTCCGAAAGATGTTGGTCATAAACTGCATATTATTCTGAAAGAAATTTTAAAGGGGTACAAAGGCTCTCTGGAAAGAGAGCTTTTTCTTATGGACTGTGGATGAGATTGATCAGACCTAAACCATGTCAAACAAAGTTATGTAGTATGTGTGTTAGGAGGTAATAAAGTAATGGATAAGAAAAATATTAATTTCCTCGAAGAGTTGCTTTATAATACAGTCACCAGGACATGTGGTTGATGTTCCAAAAATTTAATTCATTTCAAAAAAAACCTTGAAAGGCAGTTGCTACTCAAGGTTTTTATTATTCAAACTAAAAAAGGGATTCAAATGCACAATCCTTTTGAGCCGCAGGTCGAGTTTGCAGGAATAGGGAAAGTTCCTTATAATGTGCTCAATGGTGAGAAGATAAAAGAAAAGTTTATTCAGTTTGCAAAGAAAGTCTCTGATTTAACTAAAGGTAACAGGAAATACAATTTAGGTACCATGATACACACATTTATCATGGGGAAATAAATAGGCGTGGAAAAGCTGTAGGCTATCATCATGAAAGTATGATGGGTGGAGGGAAGATTATACCTGGCACTGAAACTAAGCCTGATAAAAATGGTGTCTATAAGGCAGAAATTGAAGTTGATGGGGTTAAAAAAATTGGAATATCAACCTTTTTCCCAAAAGAATGGGATCGAAGCCGAGTTTTGGATGCTATAGGGGAGGTTTTTCTAAAAAGAATTTGTTGTTTGAAATTAATTAAAAATCAATTGTTAAACATATGAAGTCCTATAAACTATAATCAAATAATGTTTTTTAGGAGATAGGGTTATGTTTACATTACGTTTAAGGCTTGAGTAACTTAATGATGCTGAGATTAATTTGCTGCGTCAACAACGGGAAGAGCGCAATGAAATTTATTCAAAGCTGCGTGAATTAGATAATCAAAACAATCCAGTCGAAGTAACCGATGCAAACATGATCCACAAAAAATCCTTATTAGAGTTAGCAAATTAAAACGGCAGTCCTTTTAAAAAACAAACCAGAGAAAACAAATCCGCCAGTTGTGTCTTCCTCAAATCCTAGAAGAAAACTAAGCCTGGGGCGAAAACTCAAAACTTCGTGTGGCATCATTAAAGATTTTAAGGAATCATAAAGGTGAAATACGATGTTATGAGATTCAAAAAGAAACAGGAATGTCGATCCACAATATGACGACTTTTATGAAGGGATTAATGAAGCATTACCCTGAAGTAGAAAAGATATACCGTGGTCGTTATGTTATTAAAAAAGAAACAGGGAATGACAGTGATGAAAGTCCTTTCTGAATGAGGGTTTTTTGTTTAGAAATCGGTTAAAAATGTATAATGCATAGGGAGCATACATTCGATTTGAAGGTGTTGAGAGTTTTATTTTTTGTTATGTGCGAAAACAATGTCAGAAAGAGAGGGTCACTTAACAAAGTATGAAGTATGAGATGGACAAATGTATATTTTGTGATATAGTTAGTCAAAAAGTTTCTTGTTTTGAGATATACAAAAATGACTTTGTAACAGCATTTCTCGATATAAATCCTATATCATGTGGTCATACACTAATTATCCCTAATCTTCATATTGAAAGATTAGATCAAATAAACGATCCGTCACTTTCAAATGCTTTAATGAATTCTCTTATAAATGTACCTCAAATTTTAATTAACTCAGGTATTTGTAAAGATTATACTATACTATCGGATAACGGACATTTTGCTCAACAAGATATTAAACATCTACATTTTCATATAATACCGAGATACATGAATGAAAAGTTTGAATTAAAATTAGATACTGACTATACGGCCGCTAAGAAGAACAACTTACTTTCAGTATGGAAAAATATTGTGCGGAGATGATCACAAATGATCATCTCTTTTTGTTTATCATATTGTATTGAAACTGAAGAATGCAGTTATCTTAATGAGGTGATAGAAGCAAATAAAAGACTGTAGCGACAAGGCGTTTTTTAACTTTTTGAGCAGCAAAGAGGGAGTGTTAATCTTAAAATGCTTGAAAGAGAAGGTGAATAGAGGAGATTTGAATGAGGAGAGGATTATTAGAGATAGAAGCTAGGAAGAAAAGTATTGATATTAACGGATGTTACGACAAGGACGAACCTTATTGGAAAATCGGTGGTTGGTTTAAGATTGTATGTTCTATAGAAATGCCAAGTATTCTTGATATAAAAAAAGCAGAAGCAATACTCGCATCTATATCTAACAAATGGTATTGGGATAAAGGGAATGTTTCTGCCGTTTCTGATGTTAATGATGTAGATACAGTCTTTTTCGATGAAAAAGTACAATTTTTCAATTGTTAGTTTGAAGACTTTGAGTAAATAATATTTATTTTTAACCCTGATTGGCTATTGCCTTTTAGGGTTTTTTTATGTTCAAATCCAAGGAAAATCTGATAAAATGGGGGGCTTTTTCTTTTACGCTTTGTTATACGAAAGATACAAGAAAACGAACGTATACCTGAGTCCAAGACGGAGAGCCTGCCGTCGATGATCTTTTGCATATGGTTTTTGCAGCAGATTGACGGCCGCTTTTTTAATAATCGGAATGGGAGACGAACTTATTCCTTATCAAGTGTGCACCCAGATATATCGATGATGATGTTTGTCAGCTTCACAGTATTGAGCGTGGGGAACGCAAGCGGCAGGATCCCGCTTGCATGGGGAATCGTTTTCACTTGTGTATTGAAACATTGAGCCTGTCGCTGTAAGATGCTGTTTTTATATACTCACTTAAGTGAGTATATCCCGGATCAGACGATTGGTGGCAAAGGGAGCTTCTTTGGTGTGGACCGTTTTTAAAAGAATATTTCAGCAAAAGTGTGCCCAGCAAAAAAATCGATTCTCACTATTTACTGGCGCTCTTCAGGCCATCGAAAAAATATGACAGCCTGAAGAGCAGATAATCCGTTCTTAATCATCTGACAACAGTTACATAATGCACCCAATAAATAACACCGTTTTTATAAACAACAACAGTCGCTTTACCAGGACCTATGGCTGTAACCATACCATATTGATTAATCTCAAGAACGCCCTGACCATTGAGGACTTGATACCGGTCTCCTCCCATAAATACGTTAGAATCGCCAACCTTCATTGTAGTGTAGGTTACACCGTAAGATTTGACTGACGCTGCTTTGGCAGGGGCGTTAAGAGCAAGAGCCGGAGAAATGACGATTCCTAAAATCAATGATAATGCCAATAAACTTTTAATAAGTTTTTTCATCATTTACCCTCCTGGGTTTTCATTTTGCTTTCAAGTCTAGTTTAGCATGTTAAATATTTGAAACGTGTGGAGAGTTTGTGAAACGGAAAGTTAACCAATGAAAGATGTGTGAACTTCTCCTTAAAGGAAAACAACAATGAAGTAAAGGAGGTTATCGGAATCGAATATATTTGTTTAGAAGCATTAACTACTTTGACAGGGTAGCGTTCGTTAAAAAATGAAAAAAAAAGAAGCAGCGCTTATAAAAAACTTATGGGGATAAAAAATCGAATGGAAACAATTGTTCTCGAAAAATGTTGTTTAAAACGAGTAATTTATTTACTTTCTGAAATAAATCCGCTGCCAAAATGATCAAAGATCCATGATAACCCGACCGAAATCACAAATAAAAAAAGCCAAACCCTTAAATACCAAGGATTTGACTCTCATCTTTGAATACGTCCCAGGAGAGATTCGAACTCCCGACACACAGCTTAGGAGGCTGTTGCTCTATCCACCTGAGCTACTGGGACACAGAACAATATTATAGTATAAAGCAATGAAAAAATAAAGGGGGAAAATCCAATTTTTTTCGTTTTTCAGAAGAAAGCGTGCATCCAGCCTGACTGAATGCATGCTTTTCCACCTTAGCCTTTCAGATCAATATGATGTCCTGAAACAGGGTGGGGCGCTTGTATTGCGTCGATCAATTGTTCCGCATTTTGCTTGGCGGTATCCATAGCTGTTTTCGTTAGTGAAATATTCACGTTTTGGGCCAGCGAGGATTGACTCATAGCCACCGATAAAGCTGCGATATCCAACAAAACCACCTCCTTACCATGTAATATCGGTTGAATGAAGGGAGGTCTTAATTCACATTTAATCGTTTGAATATTCAATTTTTTGATGCGGCATGATAGTATAGATTTGGAAAAGCGCTGGCGGACTTGCTGAAACAGCAGTCAGATCTCGCAAATGTACCGTCTAGCGCCTTTTCTCATCCGGCCGTTTCATTTTTTCCTCCAACAACTCAATGATTCTATTGTTTTGTTTCACCATTGTTCTCAGTATCGTGATCATCGTTCCGGAGAATCCGGTCAACATGATGAGCAGTACAATGAAGATCCACATGCAAAACACTCCGTATTCTTTTTCTTCTTTCGCAAAATTTCGTCTGTTTTTAAAAAAAAACGATATGGGAGGCTGATTCATGGATTGGCTTGAGTTTGTATCTTCGATGGTCCAGTCGTTAGCGTGGCCCGTTACATTGGCAACGATCGTATGGCTCTTAAAGGAACCTGTATCCGAACGGCTGAAGGAACTTATCAAATTAAAATATAAAGATTTCGAATTGGAATTCGGCATGCGTGTTCAGGCGCTGGCTTCGGCACGCGGCAAAAGAAACCGTGCTCTGGTGTCGATAAAGGCCGATAATCCGCCGCAAGCCGTGGTCGAAAGCGCATGGGCCGAGGTTGAGGAGGCGCTGCGTGAGGCCGCCAAAAGACTGGAATCGGATTCCGGCAGTCAGGGTGTGCTGCATGTCATCGATACGCTTTATGAACAAGGAGGGATCACGAAAGAAGCGGTGTCGGAATTAAGAGAGCTGTGGAATTTGAGATTTATGGCTACAGGCGAGATCAGTTCCGACAGTGCTTTAGAATACAGAAGCCTTTGCAGCGAAGCGGCTGAAACCCTCAGATCAGCGAGTAAAATGGCTTCAACCTTTTAAAATATCTTTTTCGTTCTTCATTTTGCGATTTTTCCCAGGATGATTATCTGCCGTCACAAATATGATATGATGGAGGCACATGAAGAAGACTAGCAAAAGAGAGGTTTTCAGTTGAATGTTAGAGAAAGCCGAATCATTATTACAGCGTTATTTTGGCTATCCGTCATTGCGGCCGGGACAGCGGGAAGCCATTCAATCCGTTTTAGAAGAGCGGGATACGGCGTGCATTATGCCGACAGGGGGAGGCAAATCGATTTGCTATCAGATTCCCGCTCTGCTTTTGGAAGGTACGACACTGGTGATCTCCCCTTTAATTTCACTGATGAAAGACCAGGTGGATGCCTTAAACGAGCTTGGGATCAAAGCTTCATACGTCAACAGCTCACTCGATACCCGCAAGGTTGAGGAACGTCTTTCCATCTTAAGAGAGGGCGGGTACAAGCTGTTTTACGTCACACCGGAGCGCTTAACTTCCCCGGAATTCATCCGTGTGATTTCCAATCTTCATATTCCGCTTGCGGCGATAGATGAAGCCCACTGTATCTCGCAGTGGGGGCACGATTTCAGGCCGAGCTACAGGAATATTGAAAGCTTTTTAGGCTCGCTCGTAAGCCGTCCCGTCGTGCTTGCACTAACGGCGACCGCAACGCCTGAAGTTCATGAAGATATTTGCGAACAGCTCGGCATCCAAAAAGAAAACACCGTTTACACCGGATTTTCCAGAGACAATCTGACGTTTAAAATCGTAAAAGGTGAAAACAGGGACCGGTTCATCGAATCCTATATCGAAAAAAACCGCTCTGAAGCGGGGATTATTTATACTGCGACTAGACGCGAGGCTGAAAGAATTTCCGGAAATCTCTTGAAAAAAGGGATAGCCGCCGGGTGCTACCACGGAGGAATGAATGATGAAGAGCGGGAGCGCCAGCAGGACCTTTTTTTAAATGACAGCATCAGCGTAATGGCAGCCACTTCCGCATTCGGAATGGGCATCAATAAAACAAATATCAGGTATGTAATCCACTATCAGATCCCAAAGAACATGGAGAGCTATTATCAGGAAGCGGGACGCGCCGGACGCGACGGTCTTGACAGTGAGTGCATTCTGTTGTTTTCACCTCAGGATATCCGGCTGCAGCGTTTTTTAATCGAGCAGTCTACAGACGATGAAGACATGCAGGCGCAGGAAATGAAAAAGCTGAGACAGATGGTTGATTTTTGCCATACAGAAGGCTGTCTTGAACGGTTCATTCTCGGTTACTTCGGCGAAAAACAGACCGAAGACTGCGGGAGGTGCGGCAGCTGCCTTGATACGAGAAACGCAACAGACGTCACAAAAGAAGCGCAGATGGTATTATCCTGCATGATGAGAATGGGCGAAAGGTTCGGGAAAACTATGGTCGCACAGGTTCTTTCTGGGTCTAAAAATAAAAAAGTCATCGAAAACGGCTTTCAGCATTTATCGACGTACGGTATTTTAAAGCATCAGACCATTCTTGAGATCAGCGATTTTATAGAATTTTTGATTGCCGATGAATACATAAGGATGTCTGACGGAACATACCCCGTTCTTTTTGTGACAAATAAGGGGCGGAACGTATTGCTTGGAAGGGAAGAGGTCACCCGAAAAGAAAAGATGAAAACCGCCCAAATTGTTCAGGATGACCGGTTGTTCGAGCGTTTAAGAACGCTGCGCCGCAAGCTTGCACAGGAGCAGGGAGTGCCTCCATTCGTCGTTTTTTCTGATGAAACATTGAAGGAGATGAGCGGCAAAATGCCGTTGACCGAGGATGAATTAATGGATGTCAAAGGAGTAGGGGAGCAGAAAAGACAAAAATACGGCGCTTTATTTTTACAGGAGCTAAAAGCCTATAAAGCCGAAAATGAATGATAAAAATGTATTTGGTAAATCTCTTTATTAGAAAAGTGAAAGATCGGGAGAACCGTTGATATGACTGGGTTTATAACGACTTAGACAGGCGTGGAAAATGTTTCTTGTAAAAGAACTGTAATCAAAAACAAATTGTTTTGTTATTGAATTGACATTTTCATATGTTACGATTGCTCCTGTTAGCCGGACAATAAAAAGCTAACAAGGGAGGATTTACTTATGAAGAAGACGTTTATGTCCTTTGTTGCGGTTGCGGCGCTGTCGTCAACTGCATTCGGAGCGAGTGCCTCTGCAAAAGAAGTAACAGTCCAAAAAGGTGATACACTTTGGGGAATCTCGCAGAAACAAGGTGTCAGCCTGAAGGATCTAAAAGATTGGAACCAGCTTGCTTCTGATGTTATTATTCCAGGCCAGAAGCTGAACGTTTCAGAAAAAACAACAGAAAAGAAACAATATACAATTAAAGCGGGAGACACACTCTGGAAAATCGCCCAAAAATTCGGCGTTACAGTGAATGATCTCAAAAATTGGAACGACATCAAATCAGATATAATTTATCCGAATACAACAATTGCTGTCGATGGGCAGGCAACTGTTCAGACTGAAGTAAAAGCTGCGGAAACCAAAACTGCGGTTCAACATAAACCGAAAACCGAACAGGCTGAGCCAGCTCAAAAACCGGCTGAACCAGTTCAAAAACCGGCCGCTAAAAAAGAAACAGTTTCTCAATCAAATACATCTCAAAACGCGGTAAAAGAGCTGACAGTTACTGCAACGGCTTATACTGCTAATGACGGCGGAATGTCCGGTATCACAGCTACAGGAATCAATTTGAAAGCCAACAAGAACGCCAAAGTCATCGCCGTCGATCCTAACGTGATTCCTCTGGGCTCAAAAGTTCACGTTGAAGGCTATGGTGTAGCGACTGCGGGAGATACCGGCGGAGCCATTAAAGGAAACAAAATTGACGTATTTGTTCCAAGCAAATCTGACGCAAGAAATTGGGGCGTCAAAACCGTTAAAGTAAAAGTATTAAAATAAAGAGCGATTTTCGCCTTGACACTGAACATAGTTGATGGTCAGTGTCTTTTTTTATGTTCATGAACAAGCAGCACAGATCCTCACTAACAGTGATATCGATCATTTCATTGCACCATATTTAACAAATTACAGCCCCCTGAATAGTTTAGTGCGCAACCTATCAATTGTTAGCCAGACGATTGATACGGGTTTAAGCGGCGGACTAAAGGAGGGAATGTCATTCCCTATTGGCTTGCTATATGTATTACCTCAAAAGCAGGTAGCCGCTACTTGCTTTTATCGAAATAACAAGTAAAGGTGTATTAGGAAAATTGAACAAATACGTTGAATCTTGAAGCTTGAGAAAAAGGATACATCAACAGCCGAACTGTCACTATTCTCTTTAACAAACTGAGTCAATATGTGTAAACGAGAAGTGATGCAAATCCATCGAGCCGTAGAGGTTCGCGGCAGGCACGCATAGTGGGGCGGCCTGCATTGAAATTAGCAGAACATCGCAGTATATCAATAAAATGAGAAATTTTTCTGTGTTGATTGACGGTGCTGAGATGGGAAAAATCAAAGATGGAGTAAGGGCGCGAATTGATTTGCAGCCTGGCGAACATTTTATTCAAGTGAAAGCTGATTGGTGCATAAGCCAATTATTGAAGTTTGCTTTACATAAAGGAGAAGTGTCGAAGTTTAGATGCGGAAGTCCGATCCGGGGATGGAAGGTTTTCACGGTGATGTTTTCTGTTCTGTCCAGCCCTGAAAAATATCTGTTTATCCACCAGGAATAAGCGGCCGAAAGTAGGCCCCGGGGGGACAAACGTTCAGCTGCTGATTCATGCGAAAACGCCAGACATTCCGGTCCATCTTAGCAACGCGTCGGGAGAAAAACACCGGAAGCTGGCGTTGTGCTGTTTTTAAAATTATGAGCCGCCCGGATGGCCGACAGCTGCAATGTATCTGGAGGCAGCGGTTCGGCGAACGCAAAGTTGTTTCGCCGTTCGCGGGAATCAACCTGCTATTTACGGCATCCGGATAAGGTGTTTTGCAAAATAGCAGGACCTAATCTATTCATTTTCGAGTTGGAAAGGCGTATCTCGACCCGTGTATTCACAGGAAGCTCTGAAGATATTTGGTCAAATTTTCCTGACCAGGGAGCTCCCCCGGCCCAGCTTGGCATATCTTCATTAACGGAATACATCTTAAACCGCCAACTGATTTCCCCGGGTATTTGGGCCAACCCTTCGTATCGGTCGTAATCTCCGAATGAAGAAGGAGGAGGCATCCAATCAGCATAGATGCCAATGCTCTGTCGTTCTCTCACAGGACTCGTCGGCATATCTGTATACGGTTTTTTAACTTTTGCAATTAAAGCGGTTCCTAGAGCATTGGGTATAACCCTGACCGGATGAAGAACGACGCTGCATGGATAGGATATCTGGGCCGTAGTCTGGGCCTTAGCTGTTACCGCATGAGGCAAGAACAGGGCTAGAAGCGGCAGCAAGCTTTTTAACATTCTGTTCAATCGAATCACCTCCAAATCCGGAAATAGTTTAACCGATCTCTGCGCCCGAAATTCATCCGTGCATAAAAATGCTTGAAAAGCGGCATCCCCGCTCATCCAGCTTTCTGGAATATATTGAAGAAGCATGGCAAGGAAAATAGTTTTGCCTTATAGAATACTTACGAAAGAATGCTGGTAAGGAGGGCAAATATGTTTCCGGAGATTGAAACAGATAGGCTTGTATTAAGAGAAATAACTGATCTGGATACAGAAAGCGTATTCGATTGTTTTTCCAATGAAAAAGTTACCCGCTATTATGGACAAGATACATTTGAAACCAAAGAGCAAGCAAGACATTTAATTGCTCTTTTTAAGCAGAATTATGTTGAAAACAGGGGAATTAGATGGGGAATTCAAATAAAAGGAGAAGAAAAACTAATCGGCACAATTGGATTTAATGCTTGGTCGCCTAAACATAAACGGGCGGAAATAGGATATGAATTGAATCCTAAATATTGGAGAAAAGGCTATGCAACAGAAGCGATTGCTAGAATTGTAGAGTATGGATCTGGAGATATGGGATTAACTCGTATTGGTGCGGTTGTTTTTATTCAAAATGAAGGGTCTAATCAGGTATTAACAAAATTGGGTTTTCAAAAAGAAGGAGTATTAAGAAATTATATGTATCAAAACGGCGTTTTGCATGATACATATGTATACTCTATTTTAGGCGCTGCGGGTTGCTGAACTTCCTGAATTTTAACACAATGTCTTCCTGCGGCAGCGGCCTGCAAGTCAGCTCACCCGTAATCAGGCAGAGGAAATCGCAGTTCCTCTGCCTGTTAATGCTCCGTGATGGTGAGACGGACCTTGCCGTTTAGCGCTTTTATCCGGCACCTTCCTCCTATGGGAAACGTAAAAAATGGAGTCGTATGGCCGAAATCCATATTGGCGATGACCGGAATCGATGAAAGCTCTTTTTTTGTTTGAATGATCGTTTTGAGAAGGTCGATCGGTACGCCTGATTTTTTCTGAAAGCGGCCGATAACAACAGCTTTGACAAATGAGAAATCCGGAAGGTGGAGCAACGATTGCAAATCGCGGTCGAAAAAAGCGGCCGAAGATTCAAAATCATCTTCCAAAAATAATACGGCATCTTTTATGTCAGGGAAATATTCCGTTCCCTGAAGAAGATTCAGCGTACATAAGTTTCCCCCGAGCATCCTGCCTTCCGCAGTTCCTTCGTTTAAGATGACCGGACCGCGATTTGGATAGGGACGCTCTTCCGCAATCTCCTCGCACCAGAAGTTAGACGGTTCGATTTCGTACGGTTCTTCCGACAGACAGCATTTCACAAAATAATCTTTTGTATACTCTAACCCCTGTTTCATAGAAAAGCTAGAAAAATGAGGGCCGGAATAGGTCACAATGCCCGTCTTTTTATAAATTGCGGAGGCGAGAGCCGTAATGTCCGAAAAACCGCAGAACATCTTTGGATGGGACTTGATCAATTCATAGTCCAAATAGGAAAGAAGCTGATTGCTGTTGTAGCCTCCGAGCACTGTCAGAATCCCTTTTACGTCCGGGTCTAAGAAGGCTTCGTGAAGGTCGCTGACTCTTGATTCAATGCTTGATGAAGAACATGCATCGAGTTCATCGGCATGGGCCGAAACCGAAATTCGAAACCCGATCTGTTCTAACACGCGCGTTGCCCTTTCCGCTTGCTCTTTTTCTAAAAGGGACATACTCCTAGAAGGAGCAACGATTCTTAAGAGGTCTCCGGCTTTTAATTTTGAAGGAAACATATACAACATCCTTTTGCTTGGTTTAATTCCATTTAACCATATCATCAGCAGTGTTGAAATGTTTTTTATAATATTCATCACTGAAATCCAATCTTGTAAAAAAATTCAATTTGTGAATCTATTTCCAAAATAAGTTTTAATGTAATGTTAAGCAAATTTTTCAACTTCCTTTCCCTTTTTTGTGATAGAATGCTTATGTCATCTGGTACATATTTTGTCTGAGCCCAGAAAAACCATGACAAAAGGAGCGTTCGATTTGAAGAAGAGAAACTGGTTTTTATTTTTGATTATTTCGGCTTTTGTACTTGCATTAGCTGCATGCCAGCAAGCTGATCCAAAAGGATCGTACGCGGCCGCTTACAAAAAGTTAGCCGAAGCAGAAAAGTACGATTTTTCAGCTGATATCGGCCTGAAAGTTGATGCGTCCAATATGGGTGCGGAAGATAAGCAGATTGCCGAAGTGTTGAACAATCTAAAATTAACGGTCAGCGGAAAAACAGATTCGAAGACAAAACAGTCTGAAGTCGTGCTAAAAGGCCAAATGAAAGTCCAAAACATGACGATGAATTTCGATGTTCCGGTGTTTATGGATGAGAAAAAACAAGTTGGGTACATCAAGCTTGACAGCGTCTTAGACAATTTCGGATTGTTCCTTGGAACAACGGGAATGAACTTTGACAGTCTGAAAGGAAAGTATTTGGAATTCCCGCTTGAAGACGATCAGTCATCATCAAAAGAGGCGGAAGACATTCAAAAGAAACTGATGGATTCCATCCAAAAAGGCGCGGATAACCTGTCCGCAGACCAGTTTAAAACAGAAGATTTGACTGATAAAGAAAAAGAAAAAGGCGCATCAGAAAAAATCACATTCAGCCTGAAAGACGAAGAAGTGAAACAAGTCGTGATGAACGTCATCAAAATCATCGGCGATGCTTCAGAAAAAACGTTGTCTAAAGATGATTTGAACAATGTAAAAGACGGCTTGAAAGATTTGACTTTCAAAAAGTACAATGTGACAACAACCCTTGATGACAAGAAAAATATCCTTTCTCAAAAAGCCGATGTGTCCATCGACTTTGACATAAAGGATTTCCCTAAATCAATCGCCATTACGACTGATTCTTCTTTTAAAGAAATTGACGGTGAAGTGACATTCAGCCATAAACCGAAAAAATCTGATATCGTGACAGAAGAAGAAGCGCAAAACCTAATGGCAAACGATGCACTGAATTTCTAAGTCCGACAAATTCCCTCCGGGTTTCGACCGGAGGGAATTTTTGCGTTTTCTATGTCTAATTTCTGACGAACGATGCGAAAACGTTGACAATACCCGTAAGATTGAATACGATTTTGATAGCTTGGACAAATAGGAGAGATTATTGCATATGACTCATAAAGAAAAGAATAAAAATTTTACAGGCATCGTTGTTGCGCTGACGATCATCATCAACGGTGTCATCGCATTGCTGTTTTTCCTCCCGAAAGGCGACAAGTTCAGCCATTTGGATCTGACGTTCTTGCCGCTGCTTAACGCCGTCTGTAATAGTTTTACTTTTATTTTTCTGGTTGCGGCGCTTATCATGATCAAGCAGAAAAATATTAAAGCCCATAAACGGTTTGTTTTTGCCGCTTTTACAACGACGGCAATCTTCCTTGTGTCTTATCTGACCTATCATTCGCTGATGCCTGATACCCATTTTGGAGGACAAGGCATCATAAGGCCCATCTACTTTTTTATCTTGATCACGCACATTGTGTTGTCAGCCGTTATCGTTCCTCTTGCCTTGTTTACATTGTTCAGGGGGCTCAGCATGCAGGTTGAACGCCACCGCAAAATCGCACGATGGACGATGCCGCTTTGGCTGTATGTCAGCCTGACGGGCGTTCTCGTTTATATCTTGATTTCCCCTTACTATTAAAAAAGCCGGACAACCGGCTTTTTTTGTTTTATCCCCAACTATTCCTTTTTCGAAATTAATCCGTCCAAATTAGATAAACGTACTACACAAGAAGTGAACATGACCAATATAAATAATTAGAGCATTGGATAGAAAAGAAAAAGGGAGATGCTTATGAAAATACTTCTGGCTACTTATTGGGATATTCCCCATGTTGGTGGTGTATGGACATACATGGTCCAATTGAAAGAGAAACTTGAGTCTTTAGGTCATGAAGTAGATTTGCTTGGGTATGGGAAAGAGAGCAAAATCGTTCATGTTGCAAATGAAAATCGAAGCATTGACAAAGAAAAGCTGCTTCCTTTCATTAAAACAGTCGTGAACAAAGACCTGTTTCCGGAAATCTATGCAAATCAGCTGGTCGGTTATACCGAACAGCAGCGTTATGCGTATGAGCTTGGTGCAGCTTATTTAGGGCTCGATAAGTATGATATTGTTCACGCCCAGGATATTGTGTCAAGCACGAGCCTGAAAAGAGTGCTTCCAAACGATATTCCGCTTGTTACGACCCTTCACGGCTGTGTCGCACACGAAATCAGGCAGCAGCTCAATACGATTCACAGATCTTCAACCTCTTATCTGGCGAGACCTTACTATGATCATCTTGAACAAACGGGTGCAACGTCCGCCCAGAAGACGATCGTTGCCAACAACTGGCTGAAGAACATTCTGACGGACGAATTTCAAGTGCCGGCAGAGCAAATCGAAGTCTACCAGTACGGTTATGACGTCAATGGTTTCTTAAACAGGCTTGAAACAGAAGGAAGCAAAACTCCTGTGACAGACAAAAAAGTCATCCTGTTCACCGGAAGGCTTACCGAAATTAAAGGTGTTCACCATTTAATCGCTGCACTTGCTGAACTAAAGAATATCCGCGAAGACTGGGTATGCTGGATCGCAGGTGAAGGAGAGAAGCTTGCCCCGCTCAGACTTCAAAGCAGGGAGCTTGGTCTGGAAGATGATGTAGTCTTTTTGAAAAAGCGCGAAGATATTCCTTATTTGCTTTCACTCGCCGACATTTATGTTTTACCGAGCCTGTTGGAGAATCAGCCTTTATCATTAATTGAATCTCAAATAGCCGGGGTGCCTGCGATTGTCACCGATGCCGGGGGGCTGCCGGAAATGGTGGAACATGAAGTGACGGGACTTGTAGCGCCTAAAGGGGATTCGGAAACATTGTGCAGCTATCTGGATCGGTTGTTGGGAGATGACGAATTCAGACGCACATTGGGAGTAAACGTAAGGGAGTTTGCAAAAGAACATTGGGATATGGATCAAGCCGTTGACAAGATTGTAAATATTTATCAAACGATTACAGACACAAGGAGTGATGTTGAATGAAAACGTTAATTATTAATCATTTGCTCGACAGCATCAATAAAGAGCTGGATGGTGAGTGGTGGGCGACGTATTTGGATCTGCTGTTTCAATTAGCTGAACAGCGTGCACAGGAAAGTGAAGAGGCTTCAACAGAAGAATCAGAATTAGATTTGGTTGATGAAAACCTTAGACCGTTGATCCAAGATTTGCATTCCATCTTTGATCATATGAACAATCAGATTTTAGAAAATAATAATAGGATTTTACAAGACATTCAAACGGCGGCTGTCCAAGGGATGGATCGTGCAGCGTTAGAACAGGTCATTCGTTCATTGCCGCAAGTTCCTGGTATGGCAGACACTCTTAGTATAAATCGCGGATCTTTGTACCCTGCATCGGTGTCTAGTCCGGTAAACTCTTTTAATGGAGCGAAGGGGAATTCTTTAGGAAATAACACCGAATCATCGCCGATAAATTCTCAGCCGTCGAACTCTTTTATCGGGGGAAACGGAAATACTTTAAGTAATAGCATTGGATCATTGACAAAAGGTTCTATTCCGGCAAACTCTCCTAACGGAGCGAAAGGGAACACATTGGGAAATAACACTGGATCGTTGCCGAATGTTTCCAAAGCGGCAGACGCTTTACAAAATATAAATCAAGAAAATGTCGAAGAGAGCATTGAATCGCAGCCAAACGTTTCTGAAACGGTAAATGCCATGAAAAATATCGACCGCAACATAGCGGAAACGCTAAAAGAATCGCTGCCGGAAGATCATACTCTACCAAGTCCTGAAACGGTTAATGTTCTTAAAGAAGCTCAGAGAAACGGCGACGAATCGTAAAATAATCAGCCTTCGGAAAACGGAGGCTTTTTATTTTTCCGGCTTTCAATCCCCTTATCCCAAACCTTCCTAAAGTAGGTGGTTGTCTTTTACCTTTCTCTATCATGAAGCATACAATACTAAAAAGTGACCATATGAGACAGCTTCGCGATTTCCTATTACAAGCAGCCGTGTAACAGGAGGAAAGGGGAGTTGGAAATATGAATTTGCAAGAAATGAAGGGTCAATATGATGCCGTTTTTAGCATAGGGCACCTTTGTCTGTCGGCCATCCAGCTTAGAAAAAATAATTTGAGGCCGTTTGCAGGTCCTATTGACTGGATGACGTCTCATTCCTTGGCAGACGTCAACCGCCTTCTTCGAAATCGGTTTTCCGATTTTATGAGACCAGTAAATCTAAGGGTGTTAGGCTATAACACCGGTGAAAAAGAAGAAGGTTCTACGATCTATGTAAGAGATGACTATTATGGTGTTGAATTCGTTCACGATTTTGATGCAGATCAAAATACACTCGATGATTTAATGACGTATCCTGAGGTGATGGAAAAGTACAACAGAAGGATCAACCGCTTTATGGAACAAATGTCGGAGAGCAATCGCATTCTTTTCGTCAGAACGGAAGGAAGCCTTGAAGAGGCGCAGGAGCTTGAACTCGTTTTATCGGAATTGGTTCAGCATGACTTTAGCGTCCTTTTCGTGCGGCATACAGACGTCACCGGCATTGTCGAAATTGATTGGCCGCTTGAGAAAATTTGCGCTGTAGAATTGCCTGATACGGAAATATGGGAGGGCAATAATGCTTTATGGTCAGAGCTGTTTGAAGGAATCACACTCGTTTAACCAGCTATGTTTCATTCAAGTATACTCAAGGAGGAAAAGGGATGTTTGAGAATAAAGTCGTTTTCATTACCGGGGGAACAGGCTCATGGGGCCATGAGCTTATCCTTCAATTATTATCTTTAAATCCGAAAAAAATCATTGTATTTTCTAGAAATGAAGAGAGACAAGTACAGATGAGAAGGCTGATCGAAGATCCGAGGCTTTCGTTTTTCATCGGGGACATCCGCGATCGAAAAGCGCTGGTCGCCGGACTTAAAGGAGTCGATTACGTCTTTCATTTAGCGGCGCTGAAGCATGTGCCCGTCTGCGAGGAACAGCCGCTTGAAGCATTGAAAACGAATGTGACGGGAACCGAAAACGTCATTGAAGCAGCAATTGAAAACGGCGTGAAAAAAGTAATCAATGTTTCAACTGACAAAGCGGCAGATCCCGTCAATTTCTACGGCATGACGAAAGCGATCGGCGAAAAGCTCATTATTTATGCCAACCATTTGCATTCAGACACGGCCTTTATCTGCGTCAGGGGAGGGAATGTGCTCGGAAGCAGCGGAAGCGTCCTTCAGCTTTTTAAAGACCAAATTAAGCAAAAGAACGAAGTGAGCATCACGGATAAAAGAATGACCCGCTTCTTCTTAACAAAAGAAAAAACGATCCAGCTTTTATTACAGGCTGCAGTTCAAGGAAAAGGCGGAGAGATTTTCATCATGAATTCGCCTGCGTGCAGAATTTTGGATATGGCGGAAGTATTGATCGAGACATACGGAGATAAAAATACGTCAATCGTCGAAAGCGGCGCAAGACCTGGGGAAAAGCTTCATGAACTGCTGATTTCCGGGCACGAACACCAGCATGCCGTTTCGCTGACAGATGATCTTTCAGTCGTGCTGCCTTCGATCCAAATTCCGGAATTAAGTACACATTACGCCGGCTACAGATCTCTGCAAACGGAAAAATTAAGCTCGAAAGACTTTTTAATCTCAAAAGATGAAGTAAAAGAGATGTTAAAAGAGGGCGGATTTTTATCATGATGACGGGTGAGTAAGTCATTCATCATGTGCGGACTTTAAAAAGCATGGCATGCATTTTGCAGGCGATGCTTATGTTCGCTGGTTCATAAATGGCGAACCGGGCGCCGCTTTAAAAAACGCCCAGTCCGTAATTGTTTTACTGTCTAAGTGTTAAACCTTCGATTTTTTCTTCTACTTTTTTCGTTCGTTCCATTACTTTTTCCGTATAAGAGTAATCCCCGTAGCAGTATGGGTAGCGGAAGTTGTTTTTATTTCCGCCGCAGTTATACAGATCGGGGTTCTGTTTTACTTGCTTTTCGGAAAATTCCTTTGCCAGTTTCTCAGTGTGTTTTCCGCCGTGTTTTGAGACGTAATCAATGTAGCCTGATCCCATATTATAGCTTTGGATGATCGTTGCTAAATCGACTCCTTTTTTCTGTCCCGTTTTGTACATAACGGAAAAATGGTGCACACCTTGTTTGATGCTTGTCTCCGGGTCGTTAATTTCATTTCTTTTCAAGCCGAGAGATTCTGACGATTGCATCGGATCTTTGCCTCTGCCTTTCGACTCTTGATAGATCATTCCTAACAAGAGAGAGGTGTATTGTTCCAGTCCCTCTTTCTCAAGCTCTTTTTGTACAAGAGGCTTGTAATCTGTTAATCTCTCCATAATATTGGTCTCAGTGTCAAGAGGAAGCCATTTCAGCTGTTCCTGACCGTTGAGGGCCAAGAACAGGATCAAGGGAACGAGCACAAAAAAACACAAACAGCCAGCTCCGGCAAAACACCCTGATTTCTTTCTTTTCAACGGTTTCACCTCTGTAAAGCCCTAATCAGTACACAGCCTTTTTATTATGACACATCTTGATCTTAAGACCAAGCGATTTTATCAGCGCTTCTGATGATAATCTCTGTCAAATCCAAACGTGATGTCCGGAAGTGACCGAACCCTGAACCAGAAATACAAAAATCCGGCAATCAGCCAGACAGCGCCGATGATCAACGCGTTCTTGCTGATGCTCAAAAGCAGCCAGCCGCAAAAGGCGGCGCCTAAAAAAGGGAGGATCAAATAGCGCAGCGTGTTTAAAACGCCTTTTTGCCTCCGGCGGATATAGTAATGGGCAATGACAGACAGGTGAACAAATATAAAGCCGATCAAAGCGCCAAAACTGATGAACGAATAAATAACCTCCAATTCTCCTATCATGGCCGTCAGCGAAATCAGCCCGATAAAGACGATATTAAAAACCGGGGTTTTCAGTGTCGGATGAATATATCCGAAGAAACGCTTCGGCAAAGAGCTGTCGCGGCCCATCGCGTACAAAAGCCTTGAAGCGCTCGCATGCGACGAAAGGGAGGAAGAAATGACCGCTACCATAGTGCCCGCCAAAAAGAAAGAACGCAAAAAAGCGCCTCCCGCATAATAAGCAATTTCCAGCGATGCCGAATCGGCATGGCGGAACCTTTCATAATGCGGATAGATTTGCTGCATCAAATAACTGATGGCGGTAAACAGCATTCCTCCGATCGCTACCGTTAAGAAGATAGCCAGAGGAATATTCTTTTTCGGCTGAATCGTCTCTTCTGACATCGTCGAAATTGCGTCAAATCCCAAAAAGGAAAAACATAAAATCGTCGCCCCCGAGACGATAAGAGAAGGCTCCATATCCGGCTGATAAAACGGGGCCGCTGATACAAGTTCGCCTGAACCGAGGCCGCTTGAAAGCCCTGTGATCATAAAACCCGCAAATGTTAAAGCGACGATCACTTGGAAGGTGACAAACAAGGCTGTAATGCTCGCTGTCAATTTGATGCCCAAAATATTGACGGCCGTGATCGCCGAAGCGAGCAGAATCACCCAAAAGCCGTGGGGAACCTCTGGAAAGGCTGCTGACAAATAGGCGCTGCCGATCGCGAAGTTAACCATTGGCAAAAACAGATAATCGAGCATAATCGTCCAGCCCGCGATAAATCCCGCGCGGGGATGGATGCTTTCAAACGCATACGTATAAGCCGATCCGGCTTTCGGATAGGCTTTGACCATTTTGCCATAGCTTAATGCGGTCAATAGTAAAGCGGCAACCGTGAAAATATATGCCGCCGGAACATGTCCCTTTGTCATTTGGGCAACTACCCCGTATGAATCAAATACGACGAGCGGGTCCATATATGCCAGCCCAATGACGACAAGCGGGAGGAGGGTAAGGCTTCGTTTAAGCGCAGTTTCGTTTTTCAATGACTTATAAAACTCCTTATGATGTTAATTGTAAATTAAGACATATTTTAAATGTTTTTTGCCATGCTAGCAACCGTATAAAACGCCTTTTTTTCGTATAAAAACTCACGGTTAGGCAAATGCTTTTGACTGATCTTCAAAAAGCGAGGAGAATGTAACATATGGAAGAATTAAAAGGATATGTAGAAGCCGTTAAGAGGAATATGGAAACGATGAATGCAGCCGATTATGACGGGAAAGAAGACGATTTGAGAAGACAGCAGGAAGAAATCGAAAGGTATGAACGGCTGTTGAAAGAGCAGAGCATATCAGCCGAGGCATTTGACCGAATCGTGAGCGCCGCCGTTGATTATGCGGCGGGAGACATTCCTTTTTCACAGCTGGAACATGTCTATGAGGAGAAAAGCATCTAGCATCCGGGGCTTCCTGGATGTTCTTTTTATGCCATTGGAAAAAATATATATGGACAACTTGCGGTATTCAATATAAAAACCATGGCGCCGCCGGCGGGAATGACAGTATATCAATCCCGCCGGCCCGGCATACGATTGCATCCTGAATGGCGAATCGCACTTATTGGAGCGCACCATGAACAATTTATTGGATAACGCTGCCAGACACCCATCCTCCCAAGGTAACATTACGGATCGCTGCAATAAAAGTTGGCAATGCTCGATACGGGGCCGGGCTTCTCCGCGGAAGAACTGTAACGCGTTTTCGAACTTTTATATCGCGGTGAAGGATCAAGAAGTCGTTTAACCGGAGGCAGCGGATTAGGGTTGACCTTTTCACAAAGGAGTTTTTTAGGCGGCACGGAGGCGATCCTGCCGCAGAAAACCGTTCGGAGGGTGGAGCGCTGCTAACTGGAGGGTTACCTGCAGCAGTGCGTCATGTTGGACGGGACGCAAGTGCCATCGACCGCTGTCGGTGAGTCTGCTGAAGTGATACTGTTAAATACAGCGCTAGACTGTAACCTGAATCGTTCTGAAAACTTTTCAATCCGCTGTGTTTTGGTATATGATAAATAAGGGAAAATGACGTGCGGAAAAGGTGAAAATATGAAAGAGCAAAATCAAGACATACAAGAAGAACAAGATCTGTTTGCATTAGATGAAGAAACTTTATTTCTCGTCTCACAGACGTTTAAAGCGCTCTCAGATCCTACGAGAATTAAAATTCTCCATCTGCTGTCACAGGGGGAGCATTCGGTGAATGAAATTGCAGAAAAGCTGAGCCTTCTTCAGTCAACCGTATCCCATCAGCTGAGATTTTTAAAAAATCTTCGCCTCGTGAAATCGAGAAGGGCGGGAACCTCTATTTTTTATTCGCCTGAGGATCAGCACGTGCTTGATGTTCTTCAGCAAATGATCGATCATACGCAGCATGACTGACAGGATAAAAGGCAAACCCTAATCTTTTAGAGTTTGCCTTTTATATTGAACGGTTTTCTGCAACTTTTCCTTTTTTCAAAATAAAAAAAGAGAAGCCGACATAATAAACGGCAAGTACAAAAAAGCCGATCATTGTGGCCGGATCCTGCGCAAAAAACGTTCCGTACGCAGATCCTCCGCTTTGAATCGTTTGCAGGCGATTGATTTCGATAAGGCGCGATAGAAAACGGTATAAAAATAAGCAAAGGACAATCAGTTCAACCCATAAATGAGTCCGAAAATAGATCACCCCCTCGCGGTTCTCGATAGATAGATGCTTGAGCGCATAGATCGTAAGCAATAGCCCGAGCAGAATGCCGATCAAATCGTAAAGGTATGACAGCGGATGCAGGGAGCTCATCGTCAACAGTGTAATGAATACTCCCGAAAAAAGAACGATTCTGAATATCATCCGCGCTTTTTTTAATGGCTGAAAACCGATGGAGCGCTTTACTTTTATATAAACGATCAGACAAATGGCAAAAAACTGCGCAAAATATACGGCGATGCTTTCAACCTCCCTTCTAACCGAGTATATGTACAAACTTGAAAAATCGTACCGTGAAATCCGATTTTCAAGTTCAAAATAGGCCATGAGTTCTTGTTTTTGTTATTTAATGCTAAAATGCTTCTGTGCTATAGTAGAAGAATAAGAGAGGCTAACGGGAGGATGTACTTATGAAAATTGACCGCCTTCTGGCGATTGTCGTTCTGCTCGTCGGCAAAAGGCAGGTTCAGGCGAAGGAGCTTGCCGACATGTTCGAGGTGTCTGTCAGAACGATTTACCGGGATATTGAAACGATCAATCAGGCCGGCATCCCGATCGTTACGTCTCAGGGAGCAGGAGGCGGGATCAGCATAATGGAGCGGTTCCGTCTGGAAAACAAGCTTCTTTGCCATCTCGACGGCGCTCGAAAGCGTCTCATCGACCTATGAATCGTTTCATCAAGGGGCGGCCCTGCAGAAGATCCGCCAGCTCGTATCAGAGGAAGAACTGCATGAGTTTCGGGAAAAAACGGAAAAATGGTTTTTCGATATTTCTCCATGGGGAGAAAAGAGGATCATAAAGGAAAAGATGCAGCTGTTGAATCAAGCGATCGACAGCTCAAATATCGTATCTTTTATATATGCAAACAAGAAAGGACAAACGGGCAAACGGCTCACAGAACCCCACACCCTTGTGTTAAAGGCAGGCCATTGGTATTTGTATGCTTTTTGCCTGGAAAAGCAAGCGTTCCGTTTCTTTAAGCTGATTCGAATGAAAGACGTGACCGTTCTTTCTGATTCATATAAAAGAAGGGAAATCAACCTCTCTGAGCTCCCATGGGAGAGAACGTGGCATCAGCCTGACAACATGACGGAGATCACGCTTCTCGTCAACCCGTCCGGAGAGCCTTTGGCAAGGGAATGGTTCGGCGCTGAATCCCTTGCATATAAAAATGGGACGTGCATCGTCTCTGTAACATATCCGGAGGATGACTGGCTATTTCGATTTTTGCTTCACTTTGGCACCCATATCGAAGTCCTGCATCCTCCTCACATCCGCCAAAAGGTAAAAGAGTTGGCGAAGCAGGTTGTAGATGTATATAAGACGTGAAGCACCCCGCACAGAAGCCGGGGGTGCATTCGCATTCACTTTTTCCGACATCATTTTCGTGTCTGTCATCGTCACTGAACTTGAAAAGCTGCCCGTTTTGAAAATGACTTCTTTCATGTTTATGATGGGGCGACTGAACTTGCCTCCCTGATCAGCGGTGAAGTGTTTTACCGAAATGGACTCGGGTGATGGATTTGAAAAATTTTATCTGATTTAAGATGCGTACATCCGCCGTCAGTCCATTTTCGCCTGCACATTCCAAACGACAGTTTTAATATTCACATTTCCGTAAATGTGTAAACCGTCAGCAGCCGGTGCGTCAAGTACGACGCGGCCCCGTCTTCCTCCTTAAACAGCAGTTTTTGGTCTTCTCTTTGATGCCGTCTCCAATTTCCGAACCAGCCTTGAAATGCTTAGATTTTCCGTTATATGTATGATTCTTTCCGGCGGCTGAAGCATTTGCGGTAGAAAGCCTGCCATCAATATCAATTCTGCTAATTTCTTCATCTCTCTACATCCTCCAAAAAGCATTATTTTTACATGAGGAAAAACGTTGCCATCATCTGCAGTGTCTTGCCCTTTCATAACCAAGTAATAGAAATTGTATCTTGAATATGTAAATCAGCTATTTGGAAGCTTATCAAAAACAGGAAGTCTGGAATGAAATCGTTTGTTTTACGAATAATACTATTTTTAAAATTGAGATTTTGAAGGAATGAGAAGGGGGAAAAGACCGCGATTGATTAAGCGGCTGGAATCGAACAAAATGTAACCTCAATTTCTGAAAACTTGACACAATGCTGTCATATTACATTTTATATGATCTAGGTAAAGGAGGAATGAACATGGAAACTTTGGTATGTCAAAGCTGCTCTATGCCGATGGCAGGGGAGGCTCTGGGCGGCACGGAAAAGGATGGCGGTAAAAGCCGCGATTATTGTATGTATTGCTATAAGAATGGCGAGTTTAAACAGCCTGATGCAACCCTTGAAGATATGATTAAGATATGCGTGCCGCATTTAATAGAGGGAGGCAGGACAGAGGAGGAAGCGAGGAGGCTCTTAGAAAGCACATTGCCGCATCTGAAGCGCTGGAAATCAACATTGATAAACAGGAAGGAGAGGCGGTCATGAGCTTTTCGCATTTTGAATATTTGGACAAAAAACGGTTCACCGGGATATCGACTGTAACGAGCAACGCGGAGGAAGCGTCAGGGAAGGGCAAAATTGCGGCAATGTGGGAATTGTTCAGCAAGCAAAATGCCATTCCGCCAAAGTCTGAGGTCATCGCGCTTTATTCACAGTATGAAACAGACGAGCACGGAACATATTCGTATTCCATCGGAACGTTTGCTGAACAATGCAGGGACGGTCAGGACGTCATCACTCTCCCGGCTTCCTTATACGCCGTCTTCACATCGCAGCGGGGAAGGTTTGAAGAGGTCGTTTTTGAAACGTGGCAAGAGATTTGGTCATGGAAAGAGAAAGGATTGCGTACGTATACCGGGGATTTCGAGGTTTACGATGAAAGGGCCGCCGATATAGGAAATGCTCAGGTTACCATATATGTGGCCGTTAAAAAATAAATATCTTGAAAAACTAATGATATTAGTTTTATAATGAAACTAACGTCATTAGTTTTTTATTTTATTTAAAGAGGTGGAGCTTTTGAGACTGACCCGCTATGATTCGATTTACCAGCTGACATTTTTTCCGTCTATATTTCCCGTCAATTGCTATTTGGCCGAGGAAGAAGACGGTTTAACGCTTGTCGATGCCGGACTTCCCGTAAGCAAAAAAGGAATAATGGAGGCCGCTGAAGGTCTTGGCAAACCGATCAAAAGAATTGTGCTGACTCATGCACACGGCGATCATGTTGGATCGCTTGATACGCTCAAACAAGCGATCCCCGGTGTAAAGGTCTTGATTTCTGAACGCGATTCGCGCTTGTTGAGAGGGGACAAATCGCTCTTGGAAGGCGAAGCACAAACACCGATAAAGGGAGATGTCCCGAAAAACATCCGGACAAAGCCGGATCAGTTTTTGTATGACAGCGACCACGTCGGATCATTGCTTGTGATTGCAACACCGGGGCATACGCCGGGAAGCCTGTCTTTTTTTGATGAAAAAAACGGGGTTCTGATCGCAGGCGATGCTTACCACACAAGAAGCGGGATCACGGTATCGGGACGTTTGAAGCTTTCTTTTCCTTTTCCCGCGCTTGCCACTTGGAATAAGGAAGAAGCTTTAAAAAGCGCGAAGAAATTATTAGACATCAAGCCTAAAGTGCTTGCCACAGGCCACGGCAACATGGCAATAGATCCACTGGAAGGCATGAAAAAGGCGATCGGGGAAGCTGAAGCTTCGCTGAAAAGGAAAGGGTGAAAAAGATGTCTCCGAGAATAGGGCTGAACATGCAGACAATATTGGAAACAGCCGCGACATTGGCAGACCAGGAAGGGATTCACGCGGTAACATTGGCATCACTTTCAAAAAAACTGAATGTGCGACCGCCGTCTTTATATAATCATGTTGAAGGTCTTGCCGGCATCCGTAAAGAGCTGGCTGTGTTGGGACTGAGGAGCCTTTATGAGGAAATGGCTACAGCGGTTCAGGATGCCGAAAAAGGCGAGGCTGTCTGCAATATGGCCAGAGCTTATGTTGCATTCGCCAGAAACCGCCCCGGGCTGTATGAAGCGACTCTGTTGAAACCGGCGGATGAAGACAAACGGATCGAAGAGGCCGGCGAGAGAATCGTCAACCTGGCCCTCTCGGTATTAAAGGATTACCAATTAGACGACGTGTCAGCCATTCATGCAGTGAGGGGCTTGAGGAGCATTATGCATGGATTTGCAACACTTATGCAAATTCGCGCTTTCGGGCTTCCGTACGATATTGAAGACAGTCTGAAGATGACGGTCCGGGCTTTTTTGGCGGGTCTTGACGCCAGCCGGATCAAATGAGGGGAAAGGCATCCTGAGAAAATGGATTTAGAAAATTCCAAATTGTTTACTTTTTCCTGAAAGTTTAGTATCATGGGATTAAGACTCAAGAAGCATTTCTGAGTCGTAGGTATTATATGGCTTAACCAGCCACCTTCCTGCCTTGGCGAAAGCCAAGGATTTTTTTGCCGTAACCGAACCGTCAATTTTTAAAAAAAGGATTACGGGGCTTGGACAGAGAAAATAAAAAAACAGAGCAGCCTTGGTGCAACAGGCAGATGGAAAAGGCGAAAAAGGCTCTGAAAACGGGCAGGAGGGTTGTTATGCTGAAAAATGTTTTTCTGAATCAATTGAAAGCATGCTATAACGAAACGACTTGGTTTGTTTGTTTTCAAACGGCCGCTGAAGGCCTGACCGAGAGTCAGGCAAAGCAAAAAGGCGAAGGCACAGAAAATTCGATTATGGAAATCACCAATCATTTAATTTTTTATAATGAACGGTATTTAAAGCGGTTTAAAGGAATTCCCGTCCCGGCGTTTGACTATACCATCGATGATACGTTCATCAACAAAAGCGGACTTGGGTGGGAAGAGAGCAGAAAGGATCTGGACCGCATTTATTCCGAATGGATAGAAGCGCTTGCCTCTTGCGACGAAACGAAGCTGACCAAGCCGGCAGAACATGATCCGAAACACACCTGGTCGGAAATTCTATCCCTTCTCATTCTCCATAACACCTATCATTTGGGGCAGATCGTGACGATAAGAAAGCAGCAGAAAAGCTGGGATCCTGCAAAAGGTGTAAACTGACGTTCAAGCGCTCGGATAAAACCGCTGTCCGGGCGCTCAAATAAAATTAAGAAACCATAAAAATATTATGTAAACTGAAAGGGAGTATCTTCAATTTGAATTGACAAATATTCCTTTCTATATTATATTTTTCTTATAAGAGTTAGTTATTTAAATAACTAAGAAGGTGAGGATATGGCAAGACCTAATGTCACATCAAAAAAAATGCTGATTGATGCTGCCAAAAGGTGCATTGCGGATGAAGGGCTGGAACATTTGACGCTCAAAGCGGTCGCCGAAAAAGCGAAGGTGACGCAGGGTACCGTCTATTATCACTTCCGCACGAAAGAGCAGCTTGTATTCGAGGTGGTGCAGGACGTGTGCTACACGTCGTGGGAACAGTTAAAGACAGGGCGGAAGCCGGCGGAGGAAAAGGTCAAGGAAGGCCTGCTTTCTGCCAAGTCAAGAACGGGTGAGGATTCGTATTATCATCGGCTATTTTTGGAGCTGGTCGTTTCTGGGTTTCGCAATGAAAAGGTGAACAGCCAAATAAGCAAACTGACAGACGATGAAAATACGTTTCTGACGGAGCAGCTTTCTGAGATATGGAAGCGTTCCCCGGTAGAAGGGGTTTCTTTCAAGACATGGGGGATTCTTTTAAACGCATTGATTGACGGTCTTGCGCTGCAGTCAGTGATTTCTCCCGGCTTTTCATCTGAAGAAATATATGGGGAACTTGAGCTTGTTTTACAGCATTTGACCGAAAAAGCCGGCCAACCTGATAGAAAGGAATAGGAGGGGACATATGTTTACGGAAAGAATAGGCCTCGCGCTTCTTTTTTCGTTTCTCGTCTGGCTGGGGGCGACGATGTTTTTTGTACTGTTTGGGGAACAGGTTCTCGCAGACCCCGGCGAACAGCGTTTTTTCGTTAATTTTCTGCTTCTTGAAGCGGGAACGTTTGTCATTCTATACGCGGTCTTGTCTTTGTATCAAAAGCTTGACAGATCACGCTATGCGGCGGTCAAGCTCGGAATTTGGGGTTCGGCGGCCGGATTGTTCATTGACACGTTTTCATTGTGGAACCATTCTCTGATCTTCCCAAAGCTGTCACAAGGCCAGGTGATTGCCTTCGCGATTTGGATGGTATGTGCCTATGCAATGTATCTTATGATCCCGCTCATCCTGACAAGGAAGGAAAAGCAAGACTCGCCATAGTCGGTGTTATGTAGCGTTCGCCCGTTTTCAATATTCGAAACGGGCGAATGTTTCATTTTTAGGCGGAGGGGATTGAATTTTCGGCATTGATATAGCCTGCGCCGTAGATGTTGGCGTCTCTATCCTTCCACAGATCGGCACCTTCCATCAAGAGCCTTTTGACTTCATCCGGTGCGGCACCCGGTGTTTGCTGGAGAACGAGTGCGGCGATTCCCGCGCAAATCGGAGTGGCCATCGATGTACCGGACATCGTCATATAGTCTGTGCCGACGCGGCTTGATTTTTGCAGCTTATCCAGAAAAGAACCCGGTGAACGAAGCGAAACGATATTGGTTCCCGGCGCTAAAATATCCGGCTTTACCTTGCCGTATATCGTCGGTCCTCTGCTCGAAAAAGAAGCCACATCGTCATCGTCTCTGCTTACCGTATCGCGGTCATCGAGCGCGCCGACGGTAATGACTTTTCCGCTGACGCCGGGGCTTGCTATCGTTTTGGCATCAGGTCCGGAGTTGCCGGCTGCAACACAGACGACAATCCCCGCGTCCCACGCTGCATCTACGGCTTTGACGACCGGATCTTCCTGTTCATTTTCGTATGGAAGCGCATCTGAACCGAGAGACATTGAGATGATATCAATCGGGCGATCGGGATTCTCTTCATTAAATTGTATGCACCAGTCGATCCCGCGAATCACGGTTTCCAGCGATCCAGCCCCCATTTTGTCCAATACTTTTACTCCGATCAGCTCAGCCTCGGGCGCCGGGCCGCTGTATTTTCCGGAAGAAGCCAGTCCGTTTCCTGCTACATCGCCGGCGCAGTGTGTCCCGTGTCCATTGTCATCATAAGGTTCTGTTCTTTGGTTGACAAAGTCGGTAAACGCCCTGATCCTTCCTTCAAGATCAGAATGCGGATAAATTCCTGTGTCCACGACAGCCACTGTGACGCCTTTTCCCGTCAGCGTCCGGTTGTTTCTGACGACTTCCTTGGCATGGCTTGACTCGACGGCGACATCAAGCAAAGCTGTGACTTTCCGGTTTAAATAAATTTTGCGGATGTCTCCGCACTCTGTAAGAAGGGAGTTCAGGACAGCAGGCGTGACTTCGGCGCTGCAGCAATTGATTTTCGGAAAATTATGCTTCATTTTATTTCGTCTTTCCTTGCCTGTCATCTCGTTTACAAATTGGTAGCCACGATGATGACAAACTCCTTCAAATTCGATAATCACCGACATCTTTTTTCGTTTCATCAACATTTTTTCAAACAGGCCGTGCAAAAAACAAGGCGTCCATTTAAAAGGTTTATAGAGCCTTAACACCTTTTCTCTCAGCGGCCGGTCCAATTTGTGGGCGTTGTTGCGAACCATTTGAACCATGTAGGAACCGAACATCAGCATCCACCTCATTATCAATTATTCTTTCTTATAATCTATGAATCAGAGGCTGAATCCGTAAAGATGGCTGTCCACATGAAAGGGAAAAGGGGCCGGTTCACTATTGATGATCTTTCTGCATCCTTTGGATCGGAACGGCCCGGCTACGGTTACAAGTTTCATTCGAACAAAATACATGCTATTCTGTTCTTGTATTTGGTAAAACAAGGGGTGATCTAAATGGCAGTGATCGAAGACTTTTTAAAGCTTGATATCCGGATCGGAACGATTGTAAAAGCGGAACATTTTCCGGAGGCGAGGGTGCCGGCGATCAAGCTCGAGGTCGATTTTGGAGAAGAGGTCGGCATCAAGCAGTCGAGCGCGCAAATTACGAAACGCTACGCACCGGAAATGCTGGAGGGGAGGCAGGTCGTAGCAGTTGTCAATTTTCCGCCGCGGCGGATTGCCGGGTTTAAATCAGAGGTGCTCGTCCTGGGGGGCGTGCCTGAAAAAGGCGATGTGATCCTATTAACGCCTGATGAAGAAGCGCCGAACGGAACAAGAATCGGGTGAAAAAGAGGCTCTCAGGGATACCCAGAGAGCCTCTTTGCATGATTAGAGCTTGAATTTTTTCGTTAAATCCCTTAGCTCCTCAGCCATTTGTTCAAGCGTTGCGGCAGACGAGCTGATTTCTTCCATCGATGCCAGCTGTTCCTCCGCAGATGCGGCGATGTCCTGAATGCCGGCTGTGCTTTCTCTTGAGACTTCGGCAATATCCCCGACTGCTTCCGAGACGTCCTGCGACCCTTTTGACAGCTGTTCGACCGCTGTATTCATCGTTTGCAGCTTGCCGGCAATCTCATTTGTCATGCCATAAATATGTTTGAAGCTGGCCTCGGTTTCTTCGGTGATTTTCAGCCCTGACATTACCTCATCATTGACCGACTGAAACATTTTCAGCGAATTGTCGATTTCTTTAACGATGTCCTGAATCAAGTCTTCAATCTCCTTTGCCGAGCCTGCCGATTGGGCGGCGAGCTTCCGCACCTCCTCGGCAACGACGGAAAATCCGCGGCCCGACTCCCCGGCACGCGCGGCTTCGATCGCTGCGTTCAGCGCCAGCAAATTCGTCTGATCGGCGATGCCGTTGATGACGCGCAGGATTGCCGTAATATCCTTTGATTTGGCTTCAAGCCCTTTGACGACCCCTTCAGCCTGTTTGACTGAGCGATCGATTGAATTCATCTGGCCGACCGTCTTTTGAACGAGCTCTCCTCCAGATTCGGCAATCTTCGTTGATTTGCTTGACGAGTCTGTAATCGATTCCGTCACTTTCGCCATTTCAAGCAATTTGCTGTTCATTTGACCGAGCTGTTTCGAGCTTGTTTCCACTTTTTCATTTTGGTTTTCCGCCCCGTTTGAGAACTGCTCGATGGCCAGAGTGATGTGTTCCGTCGCCTTGCTCGTCTGATCGGCGCTTGCTGTCAGCTGCTCGGAGGAGGAAGCGACATTATCCACAGATTCTTGGATGGTGCCGATCAATGTGCGGAGCGATTCAGCCATCTCGTTAAAGCTTGTGCCGAGCTGCCCGAATTCGTCTTTGGAACGGACGTCGATGGTTTGCGTCAGATCGCCGCTGCTGATGCTTTTTGCAGATGAAACAAGCTGTCTCAAAGGCTTGCTGATCGCCCGTATGATAAAAAAGACGGCCATGCCTCCGAGAATCATCGCGCCGGCGAGAATGACGACGGCCATATGAAGGACCGGCTTTGAAGCATCTGTCATTTCATCCCCAAAGATCGTACCGGCGATTTTCCAACCGGTTAATTTGTTTGTTGCAAAGACCATCTGTCCGTCTTTGCCTTCGGAGACGTAGTGCAGTTTGCCTTTTTCCTTGCCGTACGCTTCTTTCACCCAGCCTCCTTCACCTTCAGTGCCTGCGGCGATCTTCGGATGGGCGATGTATGTCTTTTCCGAGCTTAAAATAAATGCAAAACCGTTTTTTCCGATTTTGACGGCCTTCGTCGCTTTAATCAGCTCGTCGATATTTAAGCTGAGCGCGGCAACTCCTGATCCATCTTCATTTTGTTTGGCGATGGTGATGACGGTATTGCCTGTGGCGGCCGACTGATAGGGCTCAGTTACAATCACTTCGCCTTTTTTCTCAAAGGCTTCTTGATACCAGCCCCTTTTAACGGGATCATAATCATCCGGCATTTTTGTATAAGGATACTGGACATAAACGCTGTCTTTTGAACCGGTAAAAACAGCCTCGACATCCTTGTTTTGTTTTGCGTATTGTTCAAATTTTTCTCTGAGGGAAGTCTGGCCTTTTTCCTCATATGCTTTTTTGCGAATCGTTTCACTGAAATAAGCGATCGCATCCGCCTTTTTTTCGACATTTTGGCTGATCATTTTATTTAATTGATCAACGCTGTTGTTCGCGCTCCTCATGATTTCGCCTTCAAGCGAATGTCCAGCGGTGCTGTATGAGCTAAACGCGAGCGCTGAAACAGGGATTGTCAATATACATAAAAATGAAATGATTAACCTTTTTGAAATAGACGGACGCTTGATCCATCCCCATATTTTTCCCATAGTCATAGCTCCTTTGTTCTAGTTTCGACATTTATATCGGTTAAATTTCTTAATTTTGAATCAATTCTGAAAACAACCAAATTTTGTTTTTATGTTTAGGCATTCGGATTATTGTGCGGAAAATATCAATATACTTACATTCTCTGTTCTTCAAGCCCCAATTTATTGAACCGTGTTTACACACAAGAGTTCATATGTTTTTTTTTTGCATCCCTGACATCATGTTGTCAGGACACTTCTGTATAATGATCTTTAGATTATGTCAGCGTTTCAGGAGTGATGAATATGATTGAAAATCAATTTATTAAACTTGTTGGCTTAAAGGAAAATAACTTAAAAAATGTAACCTTACATATTCCAAAAAGGAAAATCACTGTATTTACGGGTGTTTCTGGATCCGGCAAATCATCAATCGTATTTGACACAATAAGTAAGGAAGCTCAACGCCAGTTGAACCAGACTTTTACGGCGTATATTCAAAACCGATTGCCAACATACAGTCAACCAGACGCATTATCCGTCGAGAACCTTTCCCCCGCAGTGGTGATTGATCAAAGACGCTTAGGAGGAAATGTACGTTCAACGCTTGGTACGGTCACAGATATTTATTCATTATTACGATTGCTATTTTCTCGTATTGGAAAGCCCTTTATTGGCGAATCTGATGTTTTTTCTTTCAACAATCCGAAAGGAATGTGTCCGAAGTGTCAGGGAATTGGACGAAAAATAGAGCCGAATATAGAGAAATTATTCGATAAGTTGAAATCGCTTTATGAAGGAGCCGTTTTGTTTTCCACTTTCGGTGTGGGAACTTGGTATTGGCATAAGCATTTAGTTTCAGGCATTTTTGATCCGGATAAAATCTTAAAAAATTTTACGGATGAAGAGTGGCAAACGTTATTATACGGAAAGAACAAGAAAATCGTACTGCCCTTGAAAAATGAACCTGTCAAGTATTTTGAAGGTGTTGTCGATCGGTTTAAACGTCTATACTTAAAAAAAGAAATCAGCCAAATACCAAGCAACGTGAAGAACTTTATAACCTTAAAACTTGTTCTGCATGCAACGGAACTCGATTATGTAAAGAAGTATTAAATTGTAAAATCAATGGTTATAACATTGCTCAGTTGGCTGCTATGGAAGTAACGGAGTTGATAAAATTTATAGAAATGATTAGGGACCCAATCGCAAAACCGATCATTTCAAATCTTGCGAATCGATTGCAATCACTCGTGAACATGGGGCTAAATTATCTCACGCTGAACCGTGAAACATCGACTTTGTCCGGAGGCGAATCGCAGCGTGTAAAGATGATACGGCATCTTAATAGCAGCCTGACGGATATGATGTATATTTTTGACGAACCGAGTACCGGACTGCACCCCCATGACGTGAAAAGACTCAATCGGATGTTGCAAAAACTCCGTGACAAAGGAAACACTGTGATAGTGGTTGAACATGACAAGGATGTTATTAAAATCGCCGATCATGTTGTGGATGTTGGACCGGGGGCAGGTACAAACGGTGGCGACATTGTCTATGAAGGAAATCTTCCTGGATTATACGACGCTGATACACTAACAGGAAGATATATGAGGACTAAACAATCATTAAAAAAGGAAACCCGTAAATGTAACGGATATCTTTCCACTGTCGCAGCCGCAAAACACAACCTAAAGAACGTTACTGCTTACATTCCTTGCGGTGTTCTCACTGTAATTACCGGCGTAGCTGGTTCGGGGAAAAGCACATTGATTTTTGATGAGTTTTTAGAACAGCATCCAGATGCCATTGTTATCGACCAAAAGCCAGTGAGCACCTCGGTTCGGTCAACCCCGGCGACATATACGGGCATTATGGATGCAATTCGAGATTCCTTTGCATCTGCTAACAAAGTAAGTAAGTCACTTTTTAGTTTTAACTCAAAAGGTGCTTGCCCAGAATGCCAGGGGAACGGATTTATTAATACGGATCTTGCATTTCTTGAGAGTATTAGAACGACTTGTGAAGCATGTAATGGGAAACGATTCAAAGATGAAGTTCTTCAATATAAGTTAAACGGGAAATCTATTTCAGACGTATTAGACATGACGGTACTTGAGGCAGTTCAATTTTTTCAGGAGAAAGAAGTGGTTTCCACTTTAAAATCATTATCAGAAGTAGGACTAGACTATATGACACTGGGCCAGCCGCTGAACACATTATCGGGTGGAGAATGTCAAAGAATTAAATTAGCCGGCGAGCTGCACAGATCTGGCAACATTTACGTTCTGGACGAGCCGACGACTGGATTGCATATGTCTGATGTTAGACGCCTAGTAACGATTTTAAATCGTTTAGTTGATAACGGGAGTACCGTTATTGTGATTGAACACAATCTGGATATGATGAAACAAGCAGACTGGATTATTGATCTTGGACCTAGCGGCGGAAAAAGAGGGGGGAAATCATGTTCGCAGGTACGCCACGTGATTTGGTAACAAGAGGTAACTCCCTAACCGCACAATATCTAAGAAATGATATACAGGGGGTCTAACCTTGAAAATCGAACGGTTATTAGGAATCATTGTGTTATTGATTCATAGGAAAAGAATGAAAGCTGTGGACTTATCGAGGTACTTTGAAGTATCGGAGAGAACGATATATAGAGATATCGATTCTCTTAATCGTGCCGGGATTCCCATCGTATCGCTTCCAGGGCAAGAGGGCGGTTATGAATTAATGGATGGGTTCAAATTGGATAAAAAATATCTAACTTTAGATGAATTACTCTCTATACAGTGGGCGTTGAAAAGCATTGAAAAGGCTACCGGGTTTGAAGATATCAATGAATTGATTTCGAAAATTAATCAATTAATTGACTCGCCCACGCAAGATAAAAACCATTCGAATAACAGTTCTCAATATATACAAACAATATACAAATCAATTCAAAATTGTAGTGTGAATAAGATTCGCTATGTAGATCAAAAAGGAAATGAAACAGAGCGAGACATTGAACCGATGGGCATTTTTTTAAAAGATTACCACTGGTATACATGGGCTTATTGTTTATTGCGAAATGAACTCAGAGTATTTAAATTAACAAGGATCATTGAAATATGTAACACAAATCGCTTTTTTACCAGGCGTCCATATACGATGCAAGATCTATATATAAAAGAAGAAAAATCGGGAAGCAGCATAAAGCCATTCGAGGTTTGCCTCCAATTTAACCGAGAGATGTGGGCACAAGTATTAGATAACTTTCAGGAAGATGAAATAGCGAATAATCCTGATGGAACAATTATTGTAAAAAAAAGTTATTACACCATTGATAAAGCTATATCACAAATTATAAGTTTTGGAAATCAAGTTCGCATTATCTATCCTAGAGAGTTAATTCTAAAGTTTATGAAGTGTTTAGACGAAATAAAAAAATTATACAAAGATTACAAGTAATTAACGAAAAATTGAGTTTTTTGACGAGAGGAAAAGGGGGGCTTTATTACATTATCGCAAGCATCTTGCTTTTATCCCGCATCAAGCTTTTTCAGCATTTGGCAGACAGGGATATGATCCAAATTTATATATTTAAAAATCAGCGTAATTGTATATGAATGTTATCCTTTACAGAGTGAATTCTGGAAAAATTAGATTGGCGGGAAACTCTTCGATAACCAAATAAAGTTGCAAATATGGACCGATAAGTTTCCGCTACTTCGTCAAGCATCCGGGTTAAAGAGCAATTCTTAATCATCTATGAAACTGAAGCAATCAAAACTGTACCAATTAATTAAGTCAATGAACCATGTTAACGAAAATTTTGTTCACTCAAGGCTGTTCGGGAAAATGCTGCTCAATTTCCAGATGGTTACGAATTTATGGAGCTGATTTTTCCACACTGATTAAGGCTATGAAAGCGGGGGTTTTTTAACCCTCTTCCACCAATTAATCCGAACACTCTATATTTTTTGAGCCAAAAGTGCATCTCGCTGAATGAAGTCATTCATTCTAACACAAGCATTTTGTGGTATAGTGAATTGATGGAATAATTTACAGGGAATGGAGCGGAGAATACGATGCTGTTCCAAAATGGTGATGTAAAGGTTCGTCAATTAAAAAATGGTGATCAGCGCCTTCTAGCCAAATGGCTTTCTGATCCGGCAGTTCTTGAATTTTATGAGGGAAGAGACAATCCCTTTGACGTAAACAAGGTCCAGCAGGTGTTTTATGATGATGAAGATGATGAAACAAAATGCATTGTAGATTTCAACGGAAGAGAAATTGGATATATCCAATTTTATCAGTTGGATGAGGAAGAGAAAAAAACATACGGATACCGTGATGAGACCGTTTACGGATTAGACCAGTTTATAGGCGAGACAGATTATTGGAATAAAGGAATTGGAACACTGCTTGTGACTTCCATGGTTCACTATTTAATTGAGCATCATCAAGCAGACCGGGTAGTGATGGGCCCTCACGCCACCAATGAAAGGGCTTTAAGGTGCTATGAAAAATGCGGCTTTAAAAAGGTGAGAATGCTTCCGAAACACGAATTTCATGAAGGCAGATATCAAGATTGCTGGTTGATTGAATATAAAAAAAGTGCGCAATAAAAGAAAAGGGCCAGGTCCTCTCATGTTTGCATTTTTTCTGTATTCGAATGGGTGAGAATTAAGAAGTACCTTCTGAAGCTTCAGGAAAAATAACGAGGCTGATTATCCATCCTTGCTCCTTAAAAATGAGAAGGCTGTTTTTTTGTATAGTTGAAATCGGGTACAAAAGAGTTTAAATCACGTAATCGGGGTGGTTAGTATGTACGAGTCCAAAAAACATTTAAAAGAGGAAATTCATAAGCGTTATTTGTTATTAGACGGTGAGTTCGACGGTATCCCTGATGAATATAGAGATGTGCGCGACAACGATGTAGACCGGACTCCGGGAGAAATCATTGCTTACCAACTTGGATGGTTAAACCTTCTGATGAGCTGGGACAAGGATGAGCGCTTAGGGAAAACGGTGATAACGCCTTCACCTCATTATAAATGGAACCAACTGGGGGCGCTCTATCAATCTTTTTACAAAACGTATTCCCACCTTTCGTTAACTGAACTGCGCCAAGAATTCAAAAAAGCAGAGGCGCAGTTTCAGTCTTGGATTGATACGCTTACGAATGAAGAGTTATATACTCAAGGTACATTAAAATGGACAGGCACTAACCCGAAATGGCCTGCCATAAGGTTTATTCACATCAACTCTGTAGCTCCGTTCAAAAGCTTCCGGACTAAAATAAGGAAGTGGAAGAAGAATCAATTGGATTGAAAATGTATGATCTGCAAGCTGCTTTGTTCAGCTTTTATTAAGTATGATGTTTGATCAGATCAAGTGTGTGGAAGAGCAGGCTCCGATCTCCCCAGTTCCCGTGCCCGGGTACGACCGTTTTGACGTTCGGATATTTGTCGATTACCTGTTGAACAGAGTCATCCCATTGTTCTACATTTGCATCAGAAAGATTCCCCAGATCTTTTGCCTCTAATGACTTAATGAAGCATCCGCCGAATAATAATTGAGATTGGGGAAGCCAAACGGTAATGTTGTCTTTCGAATGCCCTTCCCCGGGATAAAAGGCCTCGATTACGGTGTTGCCTACTTTCATCACGGGCCTTGCATCGAGTGTCGGATTGGGCGAAGGATACCCATATTCTTTAGCAAGCTTTGCAGTCAATCGGGTACTGCGAACATCGATTCCCTGATTCAGCAGCGCACGGATGCCTGAAATGCTATCATCATGCGCATGGGTAATCAGCGCCAGAACAACTTTTTTCTTTAAGTGCTTTTCGCTTAATCTTAATAATTCTTCAGTTTTTTGGTCGTCCCCCCATGCTGTATCAATCAGGACTAACCCTTTTGAAGTAGAAATAACTAACCCATTGTGGTCATAGGTTGTTCCATTCCAATCATTGAATGAAGTATGCGCCCATACGTTGTTATTCAATTTTGTTAATACAACCGTCTTTTCCGGATTGGTAATCTGAGTTGGTGATGATGTTTTAGATTGAGCAATGATTTGAGAATTAAGCGATGTCATCACAACGGATAATGCAAGCAGCAAACTTAACACAACTTTTCCTATCATACCCGTGCTTATTTTCAAAAGAATCTCACCTTTCCTGCATTGGATTTTCACAAAAAGCTCGTACTTGGCAAAACAATTTATGATACATATACGATATTCAGAATGAAATCCCTCTTAACGATGTTTTTCTGAGTTTTTATTGTTGCTGTAAAAAAACAAGAAAAAGGAGACCTTGGGGGTCTGCCGGATCTGACAGGATCGGGTTAACCCGGCTGCATAAAATTTGGAAAGGTTGTTCATCATGAGAAACCGCTGCGAGTTCAACAATGGCGAATCTAAGAATGTTTCCTATTGACAATGTTTCCCTTCATTTATATACTGTTGAGTAAATACAGTGAAAGGAAAAGGTATAGGGGACATGAAGCAGTAATCTTATTTTCCATCGTTTTTTTAATACGAAAAAACGGAAACTTGGAGAATAGGATGAGTCTGCCCTTTTATACCTTTTTTGCATTGCCTTCAGCATCCGTATGTCTATTTGTCGTACTGATGACGATGCTGTTTTGGCAATGCATCATTCGGCATGCTATCCTCTCCGGGTTTCCCGCGGGAGGTTTTTTTATGACGTTTTTAATGAAAGTGAGAGGCTTGAAAAAGAGCTTTGGAGACCAAACGGTTTTACAGAACATCGAATTTGATATGACACGCAATGAACGAATCGGGTTGGTTGGATATAACGGAACTGGAAAAACGACGCTTGCCAACATCCTTGCCGGTCGCATGGAAGCTGACAAGGGCTCCATTCAAACGGAACACGCGCTTAAAATAGGCTACCTGCAGCAATCTGTCGCGTATTCGGTCAATGATTTCAGCGATATGTTAGGCGGTGATGAGAGCGGCGGTTTGTATCAGCTGGCGAGCCAATTGGGGCTCACAAAGGTTCAAAGCTGGAATACAGAAAGGCTTCACCATATGAGCGGCGGAGAAAAACTGAAGCTTGCGCTTGCCTTTGTCTGGCAAACGATGCCTGATGTTCTCATCTTGGATGAACCGACAAACCATCTGGATGCAAACGGAATCAGCTGGCTCATTGAAGAGCTTCAAACGTTTCAGGGGGCTGTCTTGATCATTTCGCACGACCGCTACTTTTTGGATCAGTCCGTTTCAAAAATCTTCGAGCTGGAAGATGGGCTATTGCATGCATATGAAGGAAACTACTCCGCTTACCGCAGCGAGAAAAAACGGCGATACGAAGCACAGCTGCACCAATATGAAGTACAGCAGAAGCAGAAAGAAAGAATCGAATCGCAAATCGCAAATCTGCAAAATTGGTCTCAGAAAGCCCACCGGGATTCAACCAAAAAAGAAGGCTATAAGGAATATTACCGGGTAAAAGCAAAAAAGCTCGACAACCAGGTCAAATCCAAATTGAAGCGTCTCGAACAGGAGCTGGAAAAAAATAAAGCCGAAAAACCGAAAGGCGAAGAGACGGTCAAGTTTCAATTTTCTTCAGGCGAAAAAAGGGGAAAGCGGATTATTGAAGCGAAAAATGTCACGAAGGCGTTTGGCGGCCGCAAGCTTTTTGAAGACAGCAGCTTTTTCATCAAGCACGGAGAGCGGATCGGTCTGGTCGGAAGCAACGGCTGCGGCAAAACGACCTTGATCAGAATGATGCTGGAAGAAGAACCGGCGACAAACGGAACCCTTTGGAAAAGCCGGTCAATCAAGACCGCTTATTTAAGCCAGGATGTCAATGATGTTAACGAAAATCAAACCGCGGCAGAAGCGCTGCAGCTGTTTGACAGGCGCGATATGGCACACGCGCGCACGATTTTGGCCAATATGGGGATAAAGGAAGACCGGTTTGACCGGAAAATCGGGACGTTCAGTCTGGGTGAGCGCACACGGATTAAGCTGGCGGGCATGATCATCAAGGATTACGATGTCCTCGTGTTGGACGAACCGACCAATCACCTTGATTTGCCGACTAGAGAACAGCTTGAGGACACATTGCTCGACTTTCAGGGGACGATTATCATCGTTTCGCACGACCGGTATTTCATGGAAAAATTGTGCGACAAGCTTCTTGTATTTGAAAAGGGACGAATCCGGCGCATCGAAACGGGGCTGAAGGACTATCAGAGCAAAAAGGAAGATCCCCAAATCGATCATGACGAGGCAGAGCGGCTGCGCATCGAAACGCGCATGACCGCAATTCTTGGAGAGCTGTCAGAGCTCACAGAGGAGAACCCGAGATATCAAGAGTTGGATCAGGAATTTATCAAGCTTTTGAAAAAGAAACAATCGCTGTCGAAAAAGTGAACAATGAAAAGGCAAACAGCCATCTGTGTTTTCTCACGCAGATGGCTGTTTTTTTCGTTAGCCTGTGTCAATCGTGGTTTAAATTACCATATTGTTAGAAGTCATCCAAGGCAATAATAGGATAAAAAAGATGGACTTAGCAAAACGTAAAAATGAAGGTGATCAACATGTGGGAAACGATCTTTTCTTTTTTTCCGGACTGGCAGACAATCATGCAAGCATTTTTTGTCTTTTTAATCCCGTACGCCATTTCAAAGTTTTTTGTTTGGGTTCGTACAACAATAGAGGGTGAATAAGTACATGAGATGGTGGAAATCAAAAACACGGAGGATACGAAAGCAGCCCGTTCAGCATGAGCTCCCTGAAAAACCGTCCCAGGAATCAACGGGATATTTCACCGGCGATTTGGATCATGACCTGAAAATGGTCAAGGAAGAAATAGGGCATAACTCAGATGTGCATTTTCGGGAATTTGACATCGGGCGCACAGGTGTCAGAGGAGCGGTTGTTTTCATCGATGTGATGTCAGACAAAGACTTGATTGATAAGCACATCATGAAATCGCTGATGGCTGATTTTTCCGAAGAATATAAAATAGAGCTTTCTTCATTAAAAAACAATCTGCCAGGACTGATTAAGTCTCAAATTTTGCCCATAAGCGAAGTAAAAGAAGCAAATCATATCGGCAAAACGGTTCCGGAAGTCTTAATGGGTTCAACCGCGCTTTTTATCGACGGTTTTGCTGGAGTATTCGTTTTGGGTACGACAAAGGGAAATACGAGGAATATTGAAGAGCCTTTATCAGAGGCCTTGGTCAGGGGAGCCAGGGTGGGCTTTACCGAAACGATAGGTACAAACACCGCACTTTTAAGACAGCAGGGGAAAAATGAAAACCTGTCGCTGATTGAATTTGAGGTAGGAAAACGGGCGACAAAAAAGCTTATTGTTGCCTATATCAAAGAGGTGGCTGAACCGGATCTGGTGGAAGAGGTCAAAAAAAGAATCCTAAAGATTGATATCGACCTTGTCCCTGAGTCAGGTTATGTTGAACAGCTGATCGAAGACAATTATCTCAGCCCTTTTCCGCAGGTGCAAAGCACTGAACGCCCTGACCGGGTGATGAGCGCTTTGATGGAAGGAAGGGTGGCGATTTTGCTGGATGGGACGCCCTTTGTTTTAATCGTGCCTGTTACATTCAGCATGATGCTGCAATCACCCGAAGATTATTATGAACGCTGGATACCGGGTTCATTTATCCGGATCTTGAGGTTTGGGGCAGCTATGATTTCACTGTTGGGGCCGGCTTTATATATTTCCTTTATTTCGTTTCATCCGGGGCTGATTCCGAGCGAGCTTGTGATATCCATAACAGGGACGAGGATAGGGGTGCCGTTTCCTTCCCTGATCGAAGCTCTCATTATGGAAGTGGCCATTGAAATTTTGCGGGAAGCCGGTCTGCGCCTGCCTAAACCGATCGGGCAGACGATAGGGATTGTCGGCGGTCTCATTATCGGCGAGGCTGCCGTGCAGGCCGGGATCGTCAGTCCCATCATGGTCATCGTTGTTGCGGTAACGGCAATTTCTTCATTTGCGATTCCGCAATACGGTGCCGGAATTTCACTCCGTATGCTGAGGTTTGCGGCGATGTTCTGCGCAGCTGTGTTTGGATTATACGGGGTTATCATGTTTTTCCTGTTGCTTTCCTGCCATGCCGTGAAACTGAAAAGCTTCGGCGTTCCTTATGCCAGTCCGGCTGTGCCCTATCGTTTAAACGACTGGAAGGATTTCATTATTCGAATGCCGATTTCGATGATGAGGCGCAGGCCAAAGATGATAAAAACAAACGATTCGTCGCGCAAAAGCTAGCTTGGAAAGGAGTGAATCTTTAAGATGATCAGGCCGAAAGACCGCATAACCACTTCACAAACAGCCGTTATCGTCACCAGCTTCCTGCTTGCAACCGGAATTTTGACGCTTCCGAGAACATCGGTGGCTGAAGTGAAGACGCCTGATGTTTGGATCGCTCTTTTATTAGGGGGACTCATTGCGCTCACGGCGGGAATCATCATCGTGGCGTTAAGCCGCCAGTTTCCTGAAAAAACGTTTTATCAATATTGCGGGGAGATAGTGGGAAAACCGATCGGCGGATTGCTCAGCCTGTTTTTCAGTTTATATTTCTTGGCGCATGCGGGCTTTCAGGTTCGTTCGATGCTTGAAATTACGCAGTTTTTTTTGCTGCAAGGGACGCCGGACTGGGCGATCACCATGATTTTTTTGTGGGTGGGACTGTATTTGATCATCGGCGGTTTAAATCCGATTGCGCGCTTGTTCGAAATCATTCTTCCCATAACGGTGTTGCTGTTTTTGCTGGTGACTTTTATGAGCATCGGGATATTTGATGCGGACAATTTGCGGCCTGTTTTAGGAAAAGGGATTTTACCGGTATTGAAAGGAGTGAAAGTAACGGCTCTTTCTTTTTCGGGAATTGAAGTGATGCTCTTCCTGCTGCCCTTTATGAAACATCCTGATCGGGCGATAAAAGCTGTCGCAATGGGAACCGTGATTCCTTTGTTCTTCTATATGATAACCGTCGTCATGGTCATCGGCGGATTATCGATTGACGGAGTGGTAGCCCGTACTTGGCCGACGATCGATCTGATGCGAAGCTTTGAAATGCCGGGGCTGATTTTTGAACGCTTTGAATCCATGATGCTTGTCATCTGGATCATGCAGCTTTTTACGACGTTTGTGATTTCTTATTATGGCGCTGCATTAGGGTTATCACAGCTCTTTCAGAAAAATATTCAGCCTGTCATGTTCGGTTTGCTGCCGGTGATCTATTTGATTTCGGCTGCCCCCCACAATATCAACGGCCTGTTTGAGTTCGGAGATTTTATCGGGAATAGCGGATTTTTTTTCGGCGGCTTGCTGCCGCTTCTGCTTCTCGCGATTTCAAAGATCAGGAGGAAAATGAAAAGACGGACGGGTTAAAGAAAGAGGAAGATGGCTGGAAGGAAGTGTTCAATTATGAAGGTCGACGCGAAAGACCGAATTACCGTTGCTCAAACCGCCATTATTGTCACCAATTTTCTTCTCGGGACAGGAATTCTGACATTGCCGCGAACATCGGTGGAAAAAGTGAAAACGCCTGATGTTTGGATCACTGTATTGTTTGGTGGATTGGTCGCAATCCTCGTGTCATATATTATGGTGAAATTGAGCAGGGAATACCCGGATAAGACGTTTTATGAATACAACCGGGAAATCGTCGGCAAATGGGCGGGCGGGTTGATCAGTCTGCTGCTGATTTGCTACTTTCTTACTATATCGGGATTTCAGATTCGCTCAGTAACAGAGGTGAGTCAGTACTTTTTGCTTGAAGGCACCCCGATCTGGGCGTCTGCGATGGTGTTTTTATGGTGCGGCTTCTATTTGCTGCTGGGCGGCATCAACCCGATTGCCCGTCTGTTTGAAATCATACTTCCGATTACGGTTATTATTTTTTTGCTTGTCGCTTTATGAGCATAGGGCTATTTGAAATTGACAATCTCCGCCCTGTGCTGGGGAAGGGAATTATCCCTGCTATGCAGGGGATAAAAACCACGACTTTCGCTTACACGGGTATTGAAATCATGCTGATCATCGTCCCTTTTATGTCACAGCCCGAAAAGGCGTTTAAAGCAGTCCTCATCGAGACGGTTTTCCCGATTATGTTTTACATGATCACGGTCATCATGGTGGTCGGAGCGCTTTCCATCGACGGTGTTGTGACAAGGACATGGCCGACAATCGACCTGATGAGAAGCTTTGAAATTCCCGGCCTTATATTTGAACGGTTTGAGTCTCTGCTGCTTGTCATCTGGATCATGCAGATCTACTCTAATTTGGTTATCAGCTACTATGCTGCTGCCTTAGGACTGTCACAGCTCTTTAAAAAAGACATTAAACCATTTATGTTCGGTTTGCTCCCAATTGTCTATTTGATCGCGATGGCGCCGAAAAACGTCAACCAAGTCTTTCAAATCGGAGACGTGATCGGCAACAGCGCCATTTATTTATGCGGCACAGTCCCGTTGCTGCTTCTTTTGATTTCGAAAGCGAGGAGGAGGAAAGTTGAAACAAATCATTAAAAAAATCCGTTTCCTATCCGCTATTTTGCTTCTATTTTTAACCGGATGCTGGAGCAACCATGAAATTGAAGAGCGCGGTTTAACATTTGGAATGGGGTTTGATAAAGGCAAGGAAACCTCCCTGGAAAAGAAGTTTGATAAAGTAGGGGGATACTATCCGAAAAAAGACCGGATTACGATAACCTACCAGTATGTAAACGAGCAGGCAGCTGGAGGAAGCGGAGGTACGGGACAAAAATCTTACATTAATGTATACGAAACAGGAGACTCGGTCCAGCAAATCACGACTGAAATAGCCTTAAGAAAGGGGCCCGTATACGGCTCGCATTTAAAGGTAATTGTCATCGCCGCTGATCTCCTGCGCACTTATTCCTTCGATGAACTGCTTGATCAGCCTCTCCGTGATGATGAAATAAGACCAAGCAGCATTGTCCTCGTTACAAGAGGAAGGGCGAGAGATACGCTTGAACTAAAGGAGACAGGCGAAATGCCGGCGTTTCATCTGCGCAAAGTCGTTGAAAATGCCTATCGGGCGAAAAAAATTCTGCCTCCTGTGACACTTGCCAAAATGATGGGGAAAATGAGGGCGGGAACAAGCTATTTGATCCAAAATGTGGCGAGTGCAGAAGGAGAAGTTAAATACGCGGGAGCCGCTGCGATCAACGGAAAAACGAATAAACTGATCGGTTTTTTGAATGAACAGGATTTAGACGGGGTGATGTGGATTATCGGACAGGGAAGAGGCGGCACTGTCAAAAGCTATGATCCAAAAACAAAAAAGCTGCTGGCTTTTTCGGTGGAATCGATCAAAAGCGAGATCAAGCCGATTGTGAAAGGAAATCGTATTTCATTTCAAGTTCATATTACATCTGAAGGGCACCTTGCCGAAAAATGGAGCGCAGCTGATAAAGCTTTTGACAACAAATTTTTGGAGCGAACAGAAAGAAAGTCAGCCCAAACCGTTGAAAAGCTGGTGGAGAAAGCGACTCGAAAAATGCAGACAGTATACAAAGCAGACCTTGCAGGATTCGGAAATGAACTGAGAATCAAACATCCCCGGCTTTGGGATAAGCTGAAGAATAACTGGGATGAGACATTTACAGAGATTCCGATTACAATCCATGTTCAGTTTACGATAAAGGACTACGGCACCCTTGGATAGCATTAGTCGCAAAAAAAGAGATAACAAGGCGGTTGATCTCAATGAGCAGTGCATTTGACAAAATTACGACTTCTCAGGCTATCGTTGTTTTTGTGAATTATATTTTGGCGGCGGGTATACTTAGTCTGCCTCGGACAGCCGTGCAAGAGATGGGAACACCGGACGTCTGGCTGGCTGTCATATTCGGCGGGATGATTACGATGGCAGCCGGGGTAGTCATGACGAAATTAAGCCAGGGCTACCCTGGAAAAACATTTTTTGAATACGGCGGCGATATTGTTGGAAAATGGATGGGCATTCTGATCGGCTTGTTTTTTATCGAGCATTTCATTACGATTGCGGCATTTGAAGCAAGGATAATGGCCGAAATTACCAGCTTTTTTTTGCTTGAAGGAACCCCGCTCTGGGCGATCACGATCACGATGATGTGGGTCGGCCTTTATTCAGTGAAAGCCGGCATGGGAGCGATTGCGCGTCTGTTTGAAATCATATTTCCTATAACGGTGATTATTTTTTTGACGGTTGTTTTGATGAGCAGCGGAATATTTGAACTGGATAATTTGCGGCCTGTGCTGGGAAAAGGAGTGATGCCGGTGCTGCAAGGAACCAAAGCAACCGTTCTTTCTTTAACCAGTGCGGAAGTGATGCTGTTCCTTTTGGCGTTTATGAAAAAGCCTCAGAAAGGCGTAAAGGTCGTTGTGGTGGGGATAAGCATTTCCCTGATTTTTTACTTGGTTACCGTCATATTTGTTATCGGTGCGCTTTCTGTTGACGGTGTCGTTACAAGGACCTGGCCGACGCTTGATCTGATGCGAAGCTTTGAAATTCCCGGTTTGGTATTTGAAAGATTTGAATCTTTGCTGCTCACCATCTGGATTATGCAGCTGTTCGCAACGTTTGCTATTTCATATTACGCGGCATCGCTGGGCCTGTCCCAGCTGTTTCATAAAAATATCCACACGGTGATGTATGCCTTGCTTCCGGTCATGTATGTAATAGCGATGACACCCAAGAATTTGAATGGCATATTTCAATTTGGAGACTTCATCAGCCGGCTGGCCGTTATCTTATTTGTCTTGGTGCCGATTCCGCTCCTTATGATCTCAAAAATAAGAAAAAAAAGAGCTAAATCCTCTGCCACACCTTAATGGAAGACATAGAAAAGCCGGAGAAAATACTCTCCGGCTTCGTTTACTTGCTTTTCGCGCTTATGTTCATCCGATCCTTCGGCATAAGGAGCACCAGAAACAAGGCGATGGCCGCTGATAAAATCGCCCATGAAAACGTATGGACAATAGAGTTTGACAGCGCTTCTGTTATCTGCTTTAGAACATCAGGCGGAATCGAAGCTCTCGCGCTTGATAAAATTTGATTTGCGTCATGCTGGGCAGCAGCCCCCGGCACTTCTCCACCTTGAGAAAGATCTGACATTTGTTCTGAAAAGCTGTTTTTCTGCAGCATGCCGAAAATGCTGGCGCCGACCGTCATCCCGAGCGAGCGCAGAAAGTTGCTTGTTGAAGTCGCAGAACCGCGCTGATTTGGACCGAAATGATGAATGGCCGCCATGCTTAAGACGGAGAAGGAAAAACCAACCCCCAGGCCGACGACGATCATATACCCCGTCAACAAGAGGCGGGGAGTATCGGTATTCATCGTACTCAGCAAAGAAAAACCTGCAACTAAAAACAAGCCTGAAATGAGCATGATGTTCCTGTAGCTCATTTTCGTCGTTAAAAAACCGCCGATCTGCGCGGAAATGACTGAGCCGAGCATCATCGGCAGAAGGATGAGCCCAGAATTTGTGGCCGAATCTCCGTATACGCCCTGAACAAATATCGGAATCTGGACGGTCGCCGAAATGAAGGTCGCGCCGTAAAATAATGCGACAAGGGTGCTCGCCGCAAACAAACGATTTTTAAACATGTCAAGAGAAATGATCGGTTCAGCCGCCTTTCGTTCAATCAGGAAGAAACAAATGAAAAAACAAGCTGAACCTCCAAAGAGCAGAAGAATGACGTTTGAATTCCAATCGTATGTTTCACCGCCGAGCTCAAGCGCGAACATGAGGCATACAACTGCACCCACAAGCGTAATAGCACCGAACCAGTCGATCTTTTGCTTTTTGCGCTGCTTTGCTTCTTGATAAAATAAGAGTATCAAAATGAAAGAAATAAAGCCGAGCGGCAAGTTAATGTAAAACACCCAATGCCAGCTGATGTAATCTGTAATATAAGCGCCGATCAGCGGCCCGAAAATGCTTGACAGCCCGAAGACGGCACCGAACAGACCCGATATCTTGCCGCGTTTTTCAGGCGGAAAGATATCAAAAATAATCGTAAAGGCAATCGGTATGAGAGCCCCGCCGCCTATTCCCTGAATGGCGCGGTAGATGCTGAGCTGTTCAATGCTCGCAGCCGTACCGCAGAGCGCAGAGCCGGCCATAAATAAGAGGCTGCCGAAGAGAAAAAAGCGTTTTCGGCCGTACATATCCGACAATTTCCCGAAAATCGGCATACCTGCCATTTCGGCGACCATAAAAGCAGATACGACCCAGACAAAGCTGTCGAGTCCGCCGAGGTCGCCGACAATCGTACCCATTGCGGTAACGACAATCGTGTTATCCATCGATGCCATGAGAATGGCCAGCAGCAATCCTGCTATAATAAACCCTAATCGCTGATGCTGTGTATGTGACAAAATCATCTTTCTCCTTTAATAAATATTCGGCCTTAGCATAGGTTTGGCATAAGAAAATCAATCCTGTTATAATTAAATTATATTAGGAGGTAAATATCTTAGCTGCTAAGATATTATGATTTTAATGAAGGGTGTTTCAGATGTCAAGAAAAAATCAAACGAAAAGAGAGGAACTGATCAAAGAGCTGATCCGGCAGCTGAGATTCAACAGTACGGCAACCGTTTTCATGCATCAGGCGATCGCCGAAAAATTCGAACTGAACGAAACGGATCACAAATGCTTGGAAATCATCGCAAGGAGCGGGAAGTTAACAGCCGGTGAGCTGGCGGAAAAAAGCAACTTGACGACCGGGGCGATCACGGGAGTCATCGACCGTCTTGAAAGGGCGGGCTATGTCAAAAGGATGAGAGATTTAGCAGACAGAAGGCGGCTTTTGATCGAGCTCATCCCGGAAAACATGACGGACATTTACAATTTATTTGAAAACCTGACTGAAGCTTCCGTCAAGTTCTTCAAGCGATATACAGATGAAGAGCTGAGCATTATCACCGATTTTGTGAAAAACAGCGCCGAATTTGCTGCGAACTATGCAAAACGGCTGAGGGAATCGGGACATAACAATGAAAAAGGCCCCGGCGTCTGAGCCGGAGCCTTTATTTCATATTCAGCGAAGAAGCTGAAGCACGTTTTGCGGCTGCTGATTGGCTTGGGCAAGCATCGCTTGGGATGCTTGAGAAAGAATGTTGTTTTTTGTAAACTCGCTCATTTCTTTCGCCATGTCCACGTCGCGGATCCGGGATTCGGCAGCCGTTAAGTTCTCAGATGAAGCACTGAGATTGTTAATCGTGTGTTCGAGGCGGTTTTGAACGGCTCCGAGCTTCGAACGCTGTGCAGATACTTGTTTCGTCGCAGCGTCAATGGCTGCAAGCTGGTTTTCAAAAGAGTACTTCTTCTTGTCATCTTCGCTTAAATCCGTACCGTCCTTATTTTTTCCGGTTAATTTCGTGACATCGATTTCGGCGATTTTAAACCCGGCAGCCGTCACCGTGTTCCCGTCTTCATCCTTTGATGTGCCGTCTGCAAGTCCTAAAGCAGTGACGGACATGTTCTCGATGTTCACGCTGATCGTTTGCCCGCTGTTCGCTCCGATTTGGAATTGCAGTTTTTCTCCTCCGTCAGATTTGAACGTGCCGTCCAGGAGGTTCTTTCCGTTGAATTGCGTCCGGTCGGAAATCCCTTTGCTCGCATTTTCGCCTTCTGTCCCGCCGATCTCTTCAAGCAAAGAGCTGATTTCGTCCTGGATCGCGCTGAGATCGGTCGTATCTTGCGTGCCGGTGTTGTTGGCCTGAACAGTCAGCTCGCGGATGCGCTGAAGAATGGAGTGGGTTTCGGTTAACGCCCCTTCAGCCGTTTGAATAAGAGATATCCCGTCTTGAGCGTTTTTAGAAGCCATTTCAAGACCTCTGATCTGTCCTCTCATTTTTTCCGAAATCGCAAGTCCTGCTGCATCGTCTCCGGCGCGGTTGATGCGGAGTCCTGAAGAAAGCTTTTCCATGTTCTTTTAGCTTGCATTGCTGTTTGCAGACAACCGGTTCAGCGTGTTAAGCG
>NZ_JBALMR010000030.1:50457-122642 GCF_036963165.1 Bacillus sp. JJ675
TGTTGTGGTTAATTCTCATGTTCCTTTACCTCCGTGTAAGTAGATTGAGACCTTCTAAAAAAGATCTCCGTCGGGCCCTGACATATTTTGCATCGGCATCCAGTTACTATATTTTATAAAATAACCTTATATTTCAAAAAAAGGACATATTTAAGAGGGGNNCTGGTGAATATTCACCAGTCTTTTCAATCCATTTTTTCAATTTGCACTCTTCCTGAAAAAAAGGTTGCTCCTCCTCCCATGTCGGATAAGCGGTCCGGGGTTAGCGCATTGACGAGATAATTCTTTCCGTCTTTGTCGGCCCACAGTCCTTGGCTGACGACGACGCCGGGAAGGACGTTTTCTCCGACTGCGGCGGTCAGGATGCACTCTCCTCGGTCATTTCGAATTTTTACGGAGTCGCCGTTTTCGATGCCTTTTTCTTCCGCATCTTTTATGTTGATATGGAGCTTTGGTTCCTTTTCCAATTTGATATGTTTTTCGTTATTTGAAAACGTCGTATTCAAGAAATTATGGTTCGGCCCGGGCACGAATAAAAACGGGTATTCTCCAGTCTCCAAAAGGGGAGTATGAGTCGGCAGGGCGGGATAGCCGTCCTGTTCCATCTTTTTCGAATACAATTCGATTTTTCCGCTTGGCGTCGGGAGCCGCTCGGGAAAAATGGTCTCTCTTTTCGCTTTGACAAAATGCTTTTCAGACAGGCTGTCAAAATCGATTCCGTCAAGCCACGGATTGGCAGGATAATCAAGGGCCTGCCTGATCATCTCTTCATCCGAATCTTTCAGCGGCTCATCATCAAAGCCCATCGCCTCTGCGAGAAGGCGAAACACTTCTGTATTGGATTTGCTCATGCCGTACTTTTCGATGACGGGTCTTTGCAATTGCGTGTAGTGGTGCCAGTACGATGTGTAAAAATCCATATTTTCAAAAGCGGAAGAGGCGGGCAGCACGATATCGGCATACCGGGCGGTTTCCGTTAAAAATAAATCGTGGACGACCGTAAACAGGTCTTCGCGCTCGAGTCCTTTTCTGACCTTGTTCGCTTCAGGAGCGACAACGGCCGGATTGCTGCTGTATACAAATAAAGAGCGGATCGGCGGATCGATTTCCAGGAGGGCCTTGCCGAGCTGATTCATGTTGATGACCCTCGGCGTTCTGCCGTTCAGCAAGTCAGGGCGCTGCAGCGCTTTTGTATTATAGGCCAAAAAAGCGGTATTGCCTTTAATCGCGCCGCCTCCTTTTACCGCCCATTGTCCTGTAATGGCAGGCAGACACGCGATCGTCCGGACGATCATGCCTCCGTTGTCATGATGCTGAAGCCCGTTCCCGATGCGGATGAGGGAAGGGGAGGTCTTTCCGTACAGACGGGCAAGCTCGACGATATCCTCACGGGGAACGCCGGTAATCTCCGCAACCGTATCAGGATCGTACTGCAAAACATGCCGGCGCAGCTCTTCATGGCCGACCGTATATTCTTTAAGAAACGCTTCATCGGCCATGCCTTCGGCAAATAAAACGTGCATGATGCCGAGAGCAAGGGCGCTGTCTGTACCCGGCAGGATCGGGATAAACCAGTCAGCCATTCTGCCGGTCTGATTTTTATGAACGTCGATGACAACGATTTTTGCGCCGTTTTTTCTCGCCTTTTGGGCGATTGTTATTTGGTGCATGTTCGTTGAGACCGCGTTAATTCCCCAGAATATAAACAGATTCGTCTCTGTTGTATCTTCGGGATCTGTTCCGATGCTTCCGCCCATCGTATATTGATACCCAACTGAGCCTGCAGGGGTGCAGATGGCCCGTTCAAGCTGGCTTGATCCGAGACGGTGGAAAAAGCGCCTGTCCATTCCTTCGGCTGTCAAATTCCCCATATTTCCGTAAAAACTATAGGGCAAAATGCTTTCCGGGCCTTCTTTTTCGATCAGCTCCGTCCAGCGGGTGCGAATGGTGTCGATCGCTTCATCCCAGCTGATCGGTTCGAATGTCCCGGATCCTTTCGGGCCCGTCCGTTTCAGCGGCGTCTTCAGCCGTTTCGGATCGTAAATCCGCTCCGTCATGTTGCGGACTTTATTGCATATGTTGCCCTGTGTGACCGGATGATCCGGGTCGCCCTGAATTTTAACGATCTTGCCGTCTTTTTTATGAACGAGAAGACCGCATTGATCAGGACAGTCAAGTGAACATACGGATTTGAAAATGCCGTTCTTTTGATGAACATAAGATTCCATGGACTCCGTTCCTTTCCGATGAAAAAATGAATATGATTCTAGCATTATATCATGTCACAACATCCCGTCAATTCTGAAAAATCCGCCGACAGGACATTTTGCCTGTTGTCTGTACAAAATCACCGGCGAAGGAAAGAGCGGCTAAGAATTTGCCGGCATTTCACGTTTCATAAAAAACCCCCGGCATTCTCCTGATGGAAAAGCCGGGGGCCCTGAAGGATCCTAGTTTTCGTCAAAATCCGGCGCAACCGCCTTTTTAATGAATAATGAGATCAGAAAAGCGATGCAGGTCAATGCCAGCGCAAACCAGTAGGCATGATGGATGCCGTGCGTCATCGCTTCATTCATGATTTGCTCGCTGGCCGGCGCCTGTTGTTTTTCCAGGAAGCTTTGTTTCCCCTGGCTCATGATGCTTACAAAAACCGAAACACCAAGAGCCCCTGCTACAGGCTGGAGAGTGTTGGCAACGGCTGTTCCATGCGGATACAGCTTCTTCGGCAGCTCATTGAGCGCATTCGTCTGCGCAGGCATCATGATCGCGGAGATCGACAGCATTAAGACGATATATACCAAGATAAACGACCATATCGGAATGGAAGGACCGATGTTGCTGAAGAAAACCATGACGCCGACCAATACGACGGTGCCCGGTATGATGAGCTTTCTCGGTCCGAGCTTATCGAATAAGCCGCCCATCGCAGGGGACATAAGGCCGTTCAGCAGCGCACCGGGAAGCAGCAACAGCCCGGCGGTCTTTGCAGATAAGCCGAGAGGGCCCTGCAAATACATCGGCATCACAATTTCCGATGCAAACATCGCCATAATGACGATCACAAAAAGAATCAGACCGCGCGAATAATTTTGATAGGCAAACACCCGCATATCCAATAACGGCTCTTCCAGCTTCAATTGACGGAGCACGAACAGCACAAGGCTGATCAGGCTGACAGCGATCACTGTAATGACTGTCGCAGACGCAAATCCATGCGAAGCCTCACCGGCGCTGCTGAAGCCGTAAACCATGCCTCCGATACCGATCGTTGACAAAATGATCGATAAAACGTCTGCACGGGGGCGTGTTACTTCACCGACGTTCTGCAAATACTTCGCGGCGAATAGAATCGAAAAAACAGCAAACGGAATCACGATGATAAACAGCCAGCGCCAGCCTAATAAATCAACGATAACCCCCGATAATGTAGGACCGATTGCTGGAGCAAACATAATGACCAGGCCGAACGTCCCCATAATCTTTCCGCGGACTTCCGGGCGGTACATTAAAAGCAAAGCGTTCATGATAATGGGAATTAACAATCCGGTGCCGACAGCCTGAATCATCCGTCCGGCCAGCAGCATCGGAAAATTCACCGAACAGGCTGCAATAACCGTTCCAACCAAAAATACGGTCATCACGCCGATAAACATCTGCCTTGTTGTAAACCACTGAATGAAAAGGGCCGAAACGGGCATTAAAACGCCCATTACTAGCATGAAGCCGGTCGCCAGCCATTGAACGGTCGCAGCATCTATGCTGAAGGCATCCATTAATTCGGTTAAGGCAATATTGAGCAATGTTTCGTTTAATATTGCGAAGAAAGCGCCAATCATAAATGTAATCAGTATTGCTTTGGAATTTAGTTTTTGTTCCATACCATTCCTCCTGTAAAAACCATCTTGCCGAAGCCGGGGCATGTTCCGCTTCAGACAGCTAGCTGTCATATAAAATGAAGACTTGACCCGGAGTCAAATCCTCTCGTGTATCATCTGTATTTTCGTTTTATCTGTTTACGTGTCTCCACCGCCATTTTATAGACTTTTTTCTTACGATTGGCAACTATATGAGTATACTTGGTCTTTGCCATTTTTACAATAAATTTGTTAGGTTGTTTCTTAAAAGCCTGCGTTGTAAGACACTTGTCGGATATTTTGATGAAACGCCGGCCCGAGCATTTTATTTGTTAACGATTTAGGATTTCTTTATACTTTTCATGTACATACATATTGAAAGGAAGTTTTGCTATGCAATCTCTACAAAACAAAACGGCCCTGATTACAGGCGGAGCCAGAGGAATCGGCCGTGCAGCCGCATTCGCCCTGGCGAAAGAGGGCGTTCATATCGGCCTTGTCGGCCGTACGATGGCCAACCTTGAAAAAACGGCGGCAGAGCTGAAGGCTTTCGGCGTGAACGTGTCGATTGCAGAAGCGGATGTGAAGGATTTAAAAGCCGTGGAAAACGCAGTTGAATCTGTAAAAAAAGAGCTCGGCAGCATCGATATTCTCATTAATAATGCCGGAATCGGCGGTTTTGCAGGTTTTCTTGAACAGACTCCGGAGGAATGGGAGAATATCATCCAAGTCAACCTGATGGGCGTATACAACGTAACCCGCGCTGTTCTGCCTGATATGATCGAAAGAAAAGCAGGAGATATTATTAATATTTCTTCAACAGCGGGTCAAAGAGGCGCAGCAGGCACGAGCGCTTACAGCGCATCTAAATTTGCGGTCCTCGGCCTGACAGAATCGTTAATGCAGGAAGTCAGAAAGCACAACATCCGGGTGAGCGCACTTACGCCAAGCACAGTCGCCACAGATTTGGCAATCGAATCAAAATTGACCGACGGAAACCCTGAGCGCGTCATGCAGCCGGAAGACCTTGCGGAATTCATGGTGGCGCAGCTTAAACTGCACCCGCGCATTTTCATTAAATCTGCAGGTATGTGGTCAACAAATCCATAAAAGAAAAAAGGACGAGCGCCCATGGGGGCTTGTCCTTTTTCTGTCATTTAATATAAAAGCCGCACCGGAAGCCGGCGGACGCCGAAAACAAACGGACTTTGAATCGCTTCAAGCTTCACCCGGTCATCCCTTTCCACCGATGCATGCCGAAGCAAATGCGACAGGGCAATGTTCGCTTCAAGGCGGGCGAGGGGAGCCCCAAGGCAAAAATGGATGCCAAAGCCGAAACTCATATGTGGATTTGACTTGCGGTCAAGCCTAAAGGATTCAGGATCGTCAAACTTGGTTTCATCCCGATTGGCCGATGCCACCCAGCTGATGACGGAAGAGCCCTTTGGAATCGAAACGCCCCTGATCTCGGTATCTTGGGCTGCGACGCGGCCAATCGCCTGCACGGGCGGATAGTAGCGCAGCGTTTCTTCAACGAGATGAGGCACGAGGGACAAATCATGTCTGACGGCCTCCTGTGTGTGTGCGTCCTCTGTTAGATAGCGGACGGCATTCGCGATCAAATTGGTTGTCGTTTCATTGCCGGCCACCAAAAGAAGCGTACAAAAACCGAGCAGTTCCTCTTCAGTTAATTTCTCTCCTTCTACCTCAGCCTGAATCAAAAGCGAAATCAAATCTTCTTTGGGCGACTTCTTGCGTTCCTTGATAATCCTTTTAAAGTAGTCTTTTAAATAGTCATTGCCTTCTTTGCGCCGTTTGCTCATCAGTTTGACGGCTTCATCCGAGCTGTCTGAAGCACCCGAAACCAATATATCAGAGTAGTGCTTGAACATGCTGCGGTCTTCAGGCGGAACACCGAGCAGCTCAGCAATGATAATCACAGGGAGGGGAGCTGCCAAATCGTCTACCAAATCAAACGACCGCCTGTCTCTTGTTTCATCAAGCAGAAAGGCTGTCACTTCGCCGATGTGCGATTCAAGCTGCTTCACCGCCTTCGGTGTAAAAGCCTTATTGACGATCGCCCTCATGCTTGTATGCCGCGGCGGATCCATCGTCAGCATGGTTTTTCCCTGCATGTCCCCGCCGCGTTTTGAAGAAAAGAGCTTTGGCGATTTCAATACATATTGAACATCTTCATAAGCGAAAATATCCCAGCACTTTCGATCGTCATCGAAGCGCACAGGGCTTGTCTGCCGAAGCCGGTTATAAATAGGAAACGGGAAGAGCCGGTCTTTGCTTGAGCTGATTTCTTTCATCGGAATCCAATTCGCGTAACGGTTGCTGGTTTGAATCGAATTTGTCATGGTAACTCTCCTTTTTTGAATCAGTCGAAATAGATTTCCATGAACCGGTTCATACCATTACGTTAGCACCCTTTTTGCATTTGTTTCAACGGACATATTTTGAAAAATTTGTCAACCGGACAAAAGTTGCGCTTTGAAAAGGGACAAAATATGCGGTTCTCAGATGGGATTCATTTACATATCAGGGCTTGTCTGTTACATTTTAAATAGCAGTATATTTTAATAGATGAAAGGAATGATTGCGCTTACAAAAAAGTGAACCTGCCGGAAAGCTCTTGGCTGTTTTCAATTTAATCGTAAAGGAGACTTGATATGAAAACAAACGTTTCAGAGTCTTTTCACGAGAAAACCGCAGACGGTCGTTTGCTGACAGCAGAATCAGATGGGAGGACATCGGCGGAAAAAGTGCCGAAGTTTACCGCATACCCGTTTACGTTAGGAGTTTCCTCAGGAGAACCTCTTCCCGGCGGAGTAGTGCTGTGGACCCGGCTCGCTCCAGAGCCGCTTAATGGGGGAGGGATGCCTCCAGAAGACGTGACCGTGAAATGGGAAGTCGCCCGCGATCCTGAATTCCGGGAGATCGTCAAGCAAGGAGAAGAGACAGCCAAACGGGAGTATGCCCATTCTGTTCATGCCGAAGTCGAGGGGCTTGAACCTGACACCGTTTATTATTATCGCTTCCATGCGGGGTATGAAACCAGCCAGACAGGCCGCACGAAAACGCTTCCCCTCCAAACCGCCTCTGTTGATCAGCTTGTATTCGCTTTTGTCTCTTGCCAGCATTTTGAAGAAGGATATTACACCGCATACCGCCGGATTGCCGAAGAAGAACTCGACTTTGTTTTGCATTTAGGAGATGCGATTTATGAGTACGGCCCAGGCACAAACGCTAAAAATGTCCGCCTTCATAAAGGTGCGGAAACCTTGACCATCGACGACTACAGAACGCGTCACGCCCAGTACTTGTATGATCGCGACTATAAGCTTGCCCGCTCGCTTTTTCCGTGGATCGTGACATGGGACGACCATGACGTGGAAAACAACTACGCCGGGCTGACTCCAGAAAAAAATCAGCCTCCTGAACCTTTTATCCTCAGGCGGGCAAGCGCATATCAGGCCTTTTATGAACATATGCCGCTCAGACGGTCGTCGCTGCCAAGGGCCGAGGATATGCAGATGTACCGGAAAGTCACATACGGCGACTTGGCGGAGTTTCATATCCTTGATACCCGGCAATATCGGGACGATCAGGCCAATCAAGACGGCAATAAGCCTCCGAGCTTTGAATCGACCGACCCCTCAAGGACGATCTTAGGACATGAACAGAAAAAATGGCTGTATGACGGACTTCGCCGTTCACAATCGATCTGGAACGTCCTCGCCCAGCAAGTCTTTTTTTCGCAGGTCGATCACCAGGACGGTGATGTTAAAGTATTGCCGATGGATGGGTGGGACGGATACTCGGCCGAACGAAACGAGGTTGTCGAATTTTTGCAAAAGCAGCATATTTCAAACCCTATCGTTTTGACAGGGGACGTTCATACGAACTGGGTTTTTGACATCAAAAGCGATTTTGATAACCCAAATTCGACAACGGTCGGCGCTGAATTTGCCGGAACCTCCGTGACGTCTGGGGGAGATCGTGCGAATACAATCAAAAATCCTGACATCCTTTATGCAGAAAATCCCCATTTGAAATTTTTTAACGATCAGCGCGGCTATGTACGCTGCACGGTGACGCCGCAGCAGTGGCGAACCGATTACCGGCTTCTCGAGTATGTATCAAGACCTGGTGCACCGATCGAAACCGTTGCTTCATTCATTTGCGAGAATGGACGGCCCGGTGTCCGCCGCGTCTATGAAAATATGTAAATAAAAAAGGCTGTGCCTTAAAAAGCGTGTCGGCGCTTTTGGGCACAGTCTTTTCTTTTTAGCTGACAGCTTCCTCCTGTGAAAACTGGCTGTTGTACAAATCTGCATAAAAGCCTTTTAGGCGCAGAAGCTCTTCATGGCTTCCTTTTTCGATAATATCTCCGTTTTTCATTACGAGAATGAGATCCGCATCTTTAATTGTAGAAAGACGATGGGCAATGACAAAACTCGTGCGGTTTTCCATCAGCCTGTTCATCGCTTTTTGGATGTTCATTTCCGTCCGGGTGTCGACGCTGCTTGTCGCTTCATCCAAAATCAAAATCTTTGGATCTGCCAAAATCGCTCTTGCAATCGTCAGCAATTGCCGCTGCCCCTGGGAGATGTTTTGCGCATCTTCCGTCAATACCGTGTCATAGCCGTCGGGGAGGGTGCGGATAAAATCGTCGGCATAGGCGCTTTTGGCCGCCTGAATGATTTCCTCTTCTGTCGCGCCTTCGCGTCCGTATGCGATATTGTCGCGGATCGTTCCGTTAAACAGCCATGTGTCCTGAAGAACCATCGCAAACATGCTTCTTGCCTGTTCGCGCGACAGATCGGTGAGATCCGTGCCGCCGACTTTGATTTTGCCGCTGTTTACTTCATAAAACCTCATCAGCAGGTTGATAATCGTCGTTTTGCCGGCGCCGGTCGGTCCGACAATCGCGATCGTCCGGCCTTCTTTGACATCAATGTTTAAATCGCGGATCACCGGAACGCTTTCATCATAGCCGAACGCGACGTGTTCAAATGATACATCGCCTTTTAATGTCGCAAGATCGAGATCGGCAGGCGTTTCCCTCATTTCCTCTTCCTCATCCAAAATGCTGAACACCCGTTCCGCGGAAGCGATCGCCGATTGGATCGTGTTGGCGATGCCGGCGACTTGGACAAGCGGCTGGGAAAACTGCTGGGTATATTGAATAAAAGCTTGAACGCCTCCGACAAGAATCGTTCCGTTTAAAACAAAAATGCCTCCTGTAATGCTGACGAAAACATAGCCGAGGTTTCCGATGAATGTCATCATCGGCATCATTAATCCGGAAATAAACTGCGATTTCCAGCCGGATTGGTACAGACGCTCATTTATTTCGTCAAACTGCTGAATCGCTTTGTCTTCATGGCCGAACGCTTTCACTTCCTGATGGCCAGTGAACATTTCCTCAACATGCCCGTTAATGGAGCCGATTTCCTTCTGCTGTGCGGCAAAGTGCTTTTGCGAGAAAGAGGCAATCAGTCTCACGGCAAGCATGCTGAGCGGAATCGTGATGCACACGACAAGCGTCAGCACCGGACTGATCAACAGCATCATGATGATGATTCCCAAGATGGTGATCACCGATGTGATCATTTGCGTGAGCGCCTGCTGAAGCGATGTATTGATGTTGTCAATATCGTTGACCGCGCGGCTCAGCGTATCACCGTGCGAATGTTTGTCAAAATATTTTAAAGGAAGCCGCGAGAGTTTTTCATTGACTTCCTGGCGCATTTCAAAAATGGTTTTTTGGGCGACTCCGGCCATCAAGTACTGCTGCAAAAATGTAAATAGAGCAGAAAGTAAATACAGCCCTGCAAGGATCAGCGTAATCCGGCCGAGAAATCCAAACTGTACGCCCGTTCCCTTCGTAAAGCTTTCGAATAGGGAAGAGGTGGCGTCTCCAAGAAGCTTTGGACTGATGACATTGAACAATGTCGATAAAATCGCCGCAATGATGACCAGCACAAGCTGAAACGTCCGCGGCTTCAAATAGCCGGCAAGCCTTAAAATCGTTTTCTTAAATTCTTTCGGTCTTTGCTGCTGCATAACAGGAGTCATAGAGCCTGGATGCCGATGTTCTTTTTTACTCATGCGCTCTCCTCCTCAGTCTGCTGGGATGCGACGATCTCCTGATAGATGCTGTTTTCTTCCAGCAGTTGTTGGTGTGTGCCGATTCCGGCTATTTTTCCTTCATTTAACACGATGATTTGGTCTGCTTCAGTGATCGTGCTTACCCTTTGGGCGACGATAATGACGGCCGCATCAGCAGTTGTTTCTTTCAGCGCCTTTCTCAGCTTTTGGTCTGTTTTGTAATCAAGCGCTGAAAAGCTGTCGTCAAAAAGGTAGATTTCCGGTTTCCTGACGAGGGCGCGGGCGATCGAAAGGCGCTGCTTCTGTCCGCCTGAGAGGTTGGCGCCCGCTTGCTCGATATACGAGTCGATGCCGTTTTCCTTTTCCTTGACGAACTCTGAAGCCTGAGCGGTTTCGAGCGCTTCTGTCACTTCCTCGTCTGTTGCATCTTCTTTGCCGAATAGGACATTTTCTTTGATTGTTCCGCTGAATAAAGAAGCCTTTTGCGGAACGTAACCGATCTTTTCGCGAAGCTCTTTCTGCGGGATCTTTCTGACGTCCGTTCCGTCTACGAGAACCGAACCTTTTTCAACGTCGAAAAATCTTGGAATCAGTTGCAGAATCGTCGTTTTCCCCGCACCCGTGCTTCCGATGATCGCGGTCATTTCACCAGGTTTTGCATGAAATGAAATATCTTCGAGGACGGGTTTTTCGGCTCCGGCATAGCGGAATGTGACGCCTTTAAATTCAACATGACCGCGGAGGCCGGTATGTTCTGAAGGCTGCTTAGGATCTGTGATATTCGGCTTGATCAACAGCACTTCGTTAATCCGGTCGGCGGAAGCCTGAGCCCTCGGGATCATTACGAACGTCATCGCAAGCATGATCAAAGCGAACAAAATCATCGATGCATACTGGAGGAAGGCCATTAAGTTTCCGACCTGCATATCGCCTTGATCAATGCGGATTCCGCCAAACCAGATGATCGCGATATTGGTAAAGTTCATCATGATCATCATCACAGGAAATAAAAACGCCATAATTCTGTTGACAGCGATGCCGGTATCGCGGAATTCCTGATTGGCCTTCCGGAATTTTTCCTTTTCTTGATCTGCGCGGTTAAACGCGCGGATGACGCGGACGCCTGTCAGCCCTTCACGGAGGACAAGATTGAGGCCGTCCGTCTTTTTTTGCAGGACGCCGAAAAGGGGAACGGCTTTTCTTGTGATCAGAAAAATCAGTCCAGCCAAAATCGGCAGTGACGCCACAAAGATCAAGGACAGCTTCGCATCCCTGTATACGGCCAAAACGATGCCGCCGATCAGCATGAGCGGCGCTCTCGTCATCAATGACAGCATCATATTCAGAACATCCTGAACTTGCTTGACATCGTTCGTCGTCCGGGTGATGAGGGAAGAGGCGCCGACTTTTCCAAACTCCTCAAGCGAATAATGTTCAACTTTGACAAACAGCTCTCTGCGGATGTCTCTGCCGAAAGCAAGAGACGTTCTCGAGGCGAAGAATGCTTTTCCCATCGTCAACAAAATCGCGAGGAGCGAGCAAACCACCATCCACACGCCGATTTTGAGGATATATGTAATATCCGAGTTCACAATGCCGATATCGACGACATCCGCCATTAACGTCGGCAAATAAAGCTCCAGCATGCTGCCGAGCAGCGTAAAAAGCGCTACAAAGACAACTTGCAATCTGTAAGGTTTTAAGTATTTTAAAAGAGAAATCATGTTTCAACCTTCTTTTCAGTTTTTTTGCATTCAATAAAGTCGGACATTTTATGAATCAGATCGGCAAACTGCCTGCTCTCTGTCTCGCCAAGATACGAGACGAGCTGGCCGAACCACTGATTCAGCTTTTTGTGCACTTCGTCCGCCGCGCTTCTTCCCACTTCTGTTAAAAAAATGCGGACGATCCGCCGGTCTGCTTGATCCATGCGGCGGAAAATCAGCCCTTTTTGCTCGAGCCTGTTTAAAAGCTGTGTCACAAAAGGGGACGTGACATTCAGGAAGTGGCTGATCTCCGATACCTTTTTGCCTTCTCGCCCCGTTGTTTCATTTAAGAACATCAACGCTTTGGCTTCGCTTTTTTTCCACTCCATCTCAGGGAACGACCGGCTCATTTCCGAGCGTCGGAGCCGCTTAAAAGCGCAGATTAATTGCTCAACCGCCGCATCACGGTTGATTTGGTTTTGTTTCATAATGGCACCTGCTTCAAATTTAATTAAGTAAGTAAACTAAATAGCTATCATTATATTACATACAACAGCAAAATCGTGTCAACGAAAAACCTTTGAATAAAAAAGCCTGACTGTGTCAGGCTACTCGGCGAGTTTGAGGAAAAAATCTTTTAAATCGACATGGCGGAAATGTTCGGGCGTTTCTTCGGAGCCTGTGATGATCATCGGAGCGAGGCTGTCCGTTTTATAAAGAGAGCCGTGTCCGCCTCCACCGGGGTGTATCGGCGATGTGTGATCGGCAAATTGGAAACCGGGCTTCGCATCAGCGATGATATACCGGCCGGGATGGGAGTGAAAGGCGCTGAAAAGCCGGGCGAGGGCATCGGGATAATCGCCGTAGAAAAGAGACGTTCCGTCAGCCGACAAATCCAATACGGAAAAATCCCCGTCGAGCGTCCAGGTTTGTCCGTACTGATCGGCAAATCCTCCGCCGGGGCGGAAGCGAAGCGGTTTTACCGCTTGTTTTGAGGTAGCATATACCCAGCCGCCGTCTTTCCAGGCTGCAAAGCCGACCCTTTCATCGCGCTTGAGCGGCTTTACGGCGTCATTTACAGATATGCTTTGATCAAGCATGTATATAAATGCCATCCTGTCGTTTACGCCAAACATCAGTTGATCTTTCTCACTGGGTCTTTTATCAATTTTCGGAATCCGGTAATCGCCAAAAAGAGAGCGGAGCCGAATCACCGATTTTTGCCTGTCGCGGCCGATGGACGTCTGGCCGCTGTCTCCCATAACGATCCATACCGCTTGTTCGGCGGCGGCATCCCAGGAATCGTAGGCGTTTAGAATGCGCTGAAGCTGCTGATCCGTTTTTTCCAATCCGCTTGTATCCGCCGGTCCTTTATGATGAGTGCTGTGATCATTATCGGGAAAATAGGCTACGGTCAGGGAAGGAAGCTTGTGTTTCTTAATCAAATAAGACAGTTCCTGTGCAGTGAATTTGTTATTCAGCCCGTACCCGTTCCAAATCCGCTGATAGCGGTTATGAGGATCTGCTTGGGCAAAACGGCCGAATGAAAAGATAGCCGGGCCTTTTACGGCCATCTTTTCAGGCATCAGGCCAAGGCGTTTGACAGGAGGCGGAATGTTCAGGTCATGATCATATCCGCCGCGGTACACGAGGCCGTTGATGGAAGCGGAATGCTTTCCCCGTTTTTCCAGTTCTTCGTGAACCGTTTTCACTTGCGGGCTTAAATGTTTTTGATTTAAAGCATACATGGCGTCTTTAATCGGCTGTTTCACCCCGAGTGCGGCAATGTCGCTTTTGCCGCTCCCGTAGTTGACGATCCGATGTTCGTCCTGGTTATACCAGACAAGTCCTGCTACGCGGTGACGGTCAGGATAAGCTCCCGTCATGATGGTGCTGTCAATCGAAACAGACATGGTCGGATACGCGTTGACGACTCCCGGATGATAGCTGCCCTTTTCCAAAAAGAATCGAGGGGCCGGAGCGCGTCCTTCGTTGATGGCCTTTTTCAAAGGCCGGTCCATTAAAGAATCCACGATCAGCACGATGACGGGTTTATCTGCCGTTTTGACCGCTTCAATGTTTTCAGCCGCCGGCGTCTGTCTTTCCTCCCCGGCATTGATCCATATGATAAATGAGAACAGCGCGCATAAGAGGATGATTGCAATGATGGTCAGTTTTTTCATATGGCTTCATTCCTTTACAAATCGGGCGGATGATAAGCATATTTTGCCATGGATGTCTGACATATATAGCTGGTAAAACGGGGAAATCTAATCATTTAGAAAGGAGTGTAAAACGACGTGAGAAAACATAAATTCACGGCGATCCTTGCAATTGCCGCGGTTTTAATCGCCGCCGTCTTTTTGACGCTGAGATGTCTTGAACCCGAATATGCTTATATGCCGCCCAAAGAAAAAGTCATCTCAAAAGAAAACAGGACGAACGGATATGACATGTGGGGAACATTCGTTTCAAACAAAGATGCTGACCGCCTGCGGGTTTCAAGCCAAAAGGGTGCGGTAAAAGTCGATGATCGGCTCCATCAGTTGGGAAGGGACGTATTTTATAAGGAGACATTCGGCAACGAAGTTTTTTTGACCGATATCCTGGGACTCCTTGACGGACCGATCACGGTTACGAATATGACAAAAGCGATTGCCGCGCTCAAAGGGAAAGGAACGACAAATTTACGGGTCGAGCTCGCCAAAACGGCGAACATTGGCGGAAAGACGTTTAAAAAAGGGGAGGTGATCGATACCGGAATCGATGTGCCGAAAGGAGCCTTCGCTCCCCTCGGAATGCCGTTTAAATATTCGGACGGTAAAATCAAAGCCGGCATCAGCTGCGCGGCCTGCCACGCGACGACACATCCGAAGACGATGCAGGTGATGGAAGGGGTGACAAATCCGGATTTGAACACCGGATTGTTGCTGGCCCTTGCGACAAATTCGGCCGCTTATTTTACACATTCAGAAATCAAAAGCATCAAACGGTTCATCAACGACAACAGCCCTGTGATTACTGCGGCAAACGGCAAGAAAGAGCGCCTTCCCGATCCGGATAAGCTTGAAACCGCAGTCGATCAAGTTTTTCTAAAATGGCCGAGGGGCTTTTTCGACTCGACGATCGATATGAAAAGCAATCCGACGCAAATTCCGGATGCTTATACATTGGGCGACCATCCATACAGCTGGAGCGGAGCCGCCATGGCCGGTCCGTTTAAAGGCTTAAGCGTGTTCAGCAACAACGTTCATGCACAAAACTCTGACAGCCTCTCACAAGCCCCCGGGAGCAGGGCTCTTTTCGGAATAAGTCCTGACGTGTACATCGGAACGATTCTCCAGCGTGCGGCAGATCGGTCGTACCGCTATCATCCTGAAAAAGGGGAGAGCCCTTCAGCGTTTTTTGCAAAAGCTGATCCGACCCCGGGTGTTCCGGGCGTCAATCAGATGGTCAGGCCGCCAAGCTTTCCGAAGATTACGCTGGCTGCGCCGGACGGTGTTCACGTCGGTTCTCCGGACAAAAAGGTAAACGAAGAAAACAACGCCGTATCCGCTTGGCAAAACACGCTTGAACCTCCGAAGCCGCCGCAAAAAGCGGCCAGGGAGTCAATCGAACAAGGAAAAGCCGTTTTCGCAAAAGCGGGGTGCATATCCTGCCATTCCGGCCGTTATTTCACGAATAACAAGGTCATATCAGCGAAAGAAATCGGCACTGAGCCGACAAGGGCCCAGTCTTTCAAAAAAACGGAAAAGATCTTTGGCGAAAGCACGATGTACGCGCCGAGTACGACGGTTCCGGTTAAAAGCGGCGCAAAGGTGCTCAAGGTGCCGACAAACCATTTTGATCCAAAGCAAGTCGAACTGGCATGGGCGAAAAACGGCTCGCCGGGCGGCTATAAAGTCCCAAGCCTTATCGGTCTTTATTGGAGCGCCCCATACTTGCACGACGGCGGCGCCGCGGTCGGAAGCTCACTCAAGGAAACAGGCATCACGGAAACATTGGCAAAAGGCAAACCGGCCGACCCTTATAACAGCCTGCTCGCTTTGATCGACAGGGATCTCAGGACTCGCGTGATCAAGAGCAATGCGGCTTCGCCAGATGTAAAAGCCGTCAGAATCACGGGGAAGGGACACGAATTTTGGATCGACCCGAAAAGCGGTTTTTCTAAAAAGGAACAAAAAGCAGTCATCGACTATTTAATGAGCCTTCAAATGCCGAAGGAATGAGGGAACGGCCGCCTTTTTTGAAGGCGGCCATTTTAATAAAGAAAAAACTCATCCGGAGAACAAAAGACTAAAAATTCAGACATTAATTTTCTTTTTATGATAAAATAATTAAACCAGCCGGGCGAAAGCACCCGGCTGACTGATCGGTTTTATTGATATTGCTGAAGGCGCGAGAAAAACTTCTTCACAAACTGGTAAAAGTCTTTTGCAGATGGGGAAAGCTCCCTGTTTTTCGGCGTGATAATCCCCACGGTCCGTTTGACCTGAGGATAATCAATCGGGATTCTCTTCGTAAAACGGGGGGTTGTTTCATTAAAGGCGCTTTCCGGCAAAAGCGTTACTCCTATCCCGGCGGAAACGAGCCCTTTTACCGCATCCAAATCTTCGCCCTCCGACGATATTTTCGGGGTATATCCCACCTGTTTACAAGCGTCTACCGCCATTTTCCGAAAGATGAACCCGTCCGGAAACAGCACGTAATTGTCGTTTCTGAGATCGCCTAAATGAAGGCTTTTCTGTTCAGCGAGCGGATGGTTGACCGGAACGAGGGCAAAAATGCTTTCCGTAAATAAAATGTCTCCTTTAATATCGGCATTGTTCGTCGGAACAGGACCGAGAAAAGCCAAATCGATGTCCCTGTTTTTCACCGCTTCAATTAAAAATTTATATGAACCCTGTCTCAAATGAAAAGCGACGTTCGGATACTCCTCTTTAAACGCGGAAATGACGGTCGGAAGAAACTGGCTCGCAAGGCTTGTCGGAAAGCCGATTTTGACGGTTCCTCTGTGAGGGTCCAAATACTCATCGATTTGTTCTTTCGCAAAATCGATCGCTTTCATCGCGGTTTTAATGTGATCCAAAAACTGCCTTCCGATCGGTGTGAGTTTAACATTTCGGCCTTCGCGTTCGAAAAGGTCAACGCCGAGCTCTTCTTCGAGGTTGGCAATCTGCCTGCTGATCGCCGACTGGGCGACGTGGAGATGCATGGCGGCCTCTGATACGTGTTCCCTTTCTGCTACTTCCATAAAGTAGTGCAACTGGCGTAATTCCATCGTGTTTCACCTGCTCATCTCAAAATGAGATTGTTTTAATCTAAATTATATATTGTTTGTATAGATTTGAAAACCTACAATAGGATTAGAATTTGTAAGATTTTATGACCGGGGATTAACGGGAAAAATGAACGGGGGAGAGGAACTATGACTTATAACCAATTACCGAAAGCGCAAGGTCTCTACCGTCCTGAATTTGAACATGATGCATGCGGAATCGGTCTTTACGCTCACTTAAAAGGCATTCCTACCCATGATATCGTCAAAAAAGGATTGCAAATGCTTTGTCAATTGGACCACCGGGGCGGTCAGGGCAGTGACCCGCATACCGGAGACGGAGCGGGCATTATGATGCAGATTCCTAATGCTTTTTTCAGAAAAGTCTGTTCCGGCTTTCAATTGCCTGAAAAAGGGCGATATGGGGTCGGCATGATTTTCTTTTCAAAAGATGACAGCGAACGCGAGCAAATTGAAGCGCACATTAATCATCTGATCGAAGAAGAAGGTCAGTCTGTGCTCGGATGGAGAACTGTACCGACTAATGTCGGAAAAATCGGAACAGTGGCACAAAAAAGCGCCCCTGTCGTCCGGCAGGTATTTATCGGGGCGAACGGACAGCTTAAAGACAACTTGGCGTTTGAACGCAAATTATACATCATCCGCAAGCAGGCGGAAAACTGGGCGCGCGAACGTGAAAAATCGTTTTATGTCGTCAGCCTCTCGAGCAACACGATTGTCTACAAAGGGCTGCTTACGCCTGAGCAGGTTGATGCTTTTTATGAAGACCTGCAGGATGAAGATTTTGTTTCGGCTTTTGCGCTTGTTCATTCACGCTTCAGCACAAACACGTTTCCGAGCTGGGAAAGGGCGCACCCGAACCGCTATCTCATCCATAACGGGGAGATCAACACGCTTCGCGGCAATATGAACTGGATGAAAGCAAGAGAGCAGCAGTTTGTTTCCGAAGCGTTCGGGGACGACCTGAAGAAAGTCCTTCCGGTCCTGGATGAAAACGGAAGCGATTCCTCCATACTGGACAACGCTTTTGAATTCTTCGTGCTCGCAGGAAGAACGCCGGCGCATGCGGCAATGATGCTGATTCCTGAACCGTGGAACGAGAATCCATACATGTCAAAGGAAAAGAAAGCCTTTTATGAATACCACAGCTCATTAATGGAGCCGTGGGACGGCCCGACGGCGATTTCGTTTACAAACGGAAAGCAGATCGGTGCGATTCTCGACCGTAACGGACTCAGACCGGCACGCTATTATGTCACAAAAGACGACTACATTATTTTTTCCTCTGAGGTCGGCGTCATTGACGTTGAACAGGAAAATGTTTTGTACAAAGACCGGCTTGATCCTGGAAAAATGCTGCTGGTTGATCTCGAAGAAGGGCGGATCATCTCGGACGAAGAGGTGAAATCAGAAATCGCCGGCGAGTTTCCATACCAGGAATGGCTGAAGAAAGGCTTGGTTCATGTCAGCAATGACATCGAGGAAACAGAGGAAAAACCTGCGCCTGACCTTTTGACCCGCCAAAAAGCGTTCGGCTATACGTATGAGGATATTCAAAAATATTTGATTCCGATTATTACGGAAGGAAAAGATCCGCTCGGGTCGATGGGAAATGACGTTCCGCTTGCCGTTTTATCAGACCGGCCGCAATCGCTGTTCAATTACTTTAAACAGCTGTTTGCCCAAGTCACCAATCCGCCGATTGATGCGATCCGCGAACAGATCGTCACATCGACTTTGACATGGCTCGGAGCCGAAGGTGACGTTCTTCATCCGAACGAAAACAGCTGCCGCAGGATCAAACTGTATACGCCTGTTTTAACGAACGCACAGTTCAACTCGCTGAAAGGGCTTGTGCATCAGGATTTTAAAAGCAAGACGATCGACACGCTGTTTACCGGCGATTTGAAAAGCGGACTTGAAGACATGTGCAAGGAAGCGGACAAAGCAATTGCAGAAGGGGTTACGCTGCTCATCTTATCCGACCGCAAAATGGACGGACAAAAAACACCGATTCCTGCACTTCTTGCCGTCAGCGCTCTGCATCAATATTTGGTCCGCGCCGGGAAACGCACGAAGGTCAGCATCATCGCCCAATCGGGTGAAGCAAGGGAAGTTCACCACTTTGCCGCATTGATCGGCTACGGAGCGGATGCCATCCATCCGTATCTCACGTACGCTACGTATAAAAAAGCGATTGAAGAAGGTGCCCTTTCAATCAGCTACGAGGAAGCTGTCACAAAATACAGCAAAAGCGTAACCGAAGGCGTCGTCAAAGTAATGTCGAAAATGGGAATCTCCACTGTTCAAAGCTATCGGGGGGCGCAAATTTTCGAAGCGGTCGGCATCGGCAAGGATGTTATCGACTGTTACTTTACAGGTACGGCGTCACAGCTCGGCGGCATCGGGCTTGATACGATCGCTGAAGAAGCGAAGCGCCGCCACAGGGAAGCATATGCAGATACGTTAAATGAGACGCTTGATGCAGGCAGCGATTTTCAATGGAGAAAAGGCGGCGAACATCACGCCTTTAACCCAAAAACGATCCATACGCTGCAATGGGCCTGCCGCAAAGGAGATTACAGTCTCTTTAAGCAGTATTCCAAGGCTGCGGACGAAGAAAGAATCGGCTTTTTGCGCAATCTCTTTACCTTTGACAACACGCGGAATCCGCTGCCTCTCGAAGAGGTCGAATCTGTTGAATCGATCGTGCGCCGCTTTAAAACCGGGGCTATGTCATTCGGTTCGTTGAGCAAGGAAGCTCATGAAGCACTGGCGATTGCGATGAACCGTTTAGGCGGAAAAAGCAACAGCGGGGAAGGCGGGGAAGATCCGGCGCGCTTTATTCCGGACGAAAGCGGCGACAACCGCCGCAGCGCCATCAAGCAGATCGCATCAGGCCGCTTTGGCGTTAAAAGCCACTATCTCGTCAACGCTGACGAACTGCAGATCAAAATGGCCCAAGGCGCAAAACCCGGAGAGGGCGGACAGCTTCCGGGAAATAAAGTCTATCCGTGGGTTGCCAATGTCAGGGGATCAACGCCGGGGGTCGGCTTGATTTCACCGCCGCCGCACCATGACATCTACTCAATCGAAGACTTGGCGCAATTGATCCACGATTTGAAAAACGCCAACCGCGATGCGCGGATCAGCGTGAAGCTCGTCGCAAAAGCCGGTGTCGGCACGATTGCGGCCGGTGTCGCAAAGGCTACGGCAGACGTCATCGTCATCAGCGGCTATGACGGCGGTACAGGCGCATCTCCGAAAACGAGCATTAAGCATACCGGCCTGCCGTGGGAACTTGGCCTTGCAGAAGCGCACCAAACATTGATGCTCAACGGCCTGCGCGAACGGGTTGTATTAGAAACGGACGGAAAATTAATGACAGGCAGAGACGTCGTGATGGCCGCGCTTTTAGGTGCGGAAGAATTCGGCTTCGCCACAGCCCCGCTCGTCGTGCTCGGCTGTGTGATGATGAGAGCCTGCCATTTGGATACATGTCCTGTCGGGGTCGCGACGCAAAACCCTGAGCTTCGCAAAAAGTTCATGGGTGACCCGGATCACATCGTAAATTACATGCGCTTTGTCGCAGAGGAAGTGCGCGAACTGATGGCGCAGCTCGGCTTCAGAACCGTTGACGAAATGGTGGGCCGCACAGATGTCCTTCGCGTCAGCGAACGCGCAAAAGCGCATTGGAAAGCCGGTCAGCTCGATTTATCAAATCTGCTGCACCAGCCCGAAGGCGCACGTACATTCCGTACGCCGCAGAATCATAAAATCGATGAGTCGCTTGACATGACCGAGATACTGCCTGCGGTAGGCACTGCGATCGAAAACGGGCTTCCGGCGGAAGCGTCGTTTGCGATCCGCAACATCAACCGTGTGACAGGAGCGGTCACCGGAAGCGAAATCTCAAAACGGTACGGGGAAGAAGGCCTGCCTGATGACACGATCACGCTGCGCTTTACGGGCTCTGCCGGGCAAAGCTTCGGGGCATTTGTGCCGAAGGGCATGTCGCTTTATTTGACGGGGGATGCCAATGATTATATCGGAAAAGGCTTGTCAGGCGGAAAAATCGCCGTCAAGGCGCCGGACGATTTCAATCCGGCTTTCCGCGACAATGTCATCGTTGGAAACGTCGCATTTTACGGGGCAACAAGCGGTGAAGCTTATATTAACGGGCTCGCCGGTGAACGGTTTGCCGTCAGAAACAGCGGGGTAAATGTTGTGGTCGAAGGAATCGGAGACCATGGCTGCGAGTATATGACCGGAGGACGCGTCGTTGTATTAGGGGATGTCGGCAAAAACTTCGCAGCCGGGATGTCAGGCGGAATCGCCTATGTGTACGCCGAAGACAAAAAGGCGTTCAAACGGAAATGCAACATGGAAATGATCGAATTCGAGACGCTTGAAGCGCCTGAGGAAATGTCGGAGCTGAGAGCGATGATTGATAACCATTACCGCTATACAGGCAGCTCTAAAGCGGCTTCGATTCTTGAAGATTGGGAATCAGCCGTCACCCGGTTTATTAAAGTGATTCCGAAAGACTTCAAACAAATGATAGAGCGGATAAAAGAGCAAAAAGCTGCCGGCTTATCTGACGAAGAAGCGATGATGTACGCGTTTGAAGCCGGTACAAAGCAAAAGATTCAAACTTCTGCCTCAGCAAAAGAAGCGGTGGCACAGTAAGAAAGGGGAGGGGAAAATGGGCAAAGCAACAGGATTTATGGAGTTCAAGCGGGAAAAGCCTGCTGAACGCGATCCTCTCACGCGGATAAACGACTGGAACGAATATTCGTCTCCATTTTCTGAGGAAGCTTCAAAAAGACAGGGAGCGCGCTGCATGGACTGCGGCACGCCTTTCTGCCAAATCGGCATGGACATCGGCGGCTATACGTCAGGATGTCCGATTCATAACCTGATTCCGGAATGGAATGATCTTGTCTACCGCGGAAGGTGGAAAGAAGCGCTCGAGCGCCTGCTGAAAACGAACAACTTCCCGGAATTTACGGGGCGAGTCTGTCCTGCGCCTTGTGAAGGTTCTTGCACAGTGGCGATTTCCGATCCTGCCGTTTCGATCAAAGGCATCGAACGGACGATCATTGATAAAGGGTTTGAAAACGGATGGATCAAGCCGCGGATACCGAAAAAACGGACCGGCAAGAAAATTGCGATTGTCGGCTCCGGTCCGGCAGGCCTTGCAAGCGCCGATCAACTCAATCAGGCGGGGCACTCCGTCACCGTTTATGAGCGTGCCGATCGCCCGGGCGGTCTATTGACATACGGGATTCCGAATATGAAGCTGGAAAAAAGCGTCGTAGAGCGCCGCATCAAATTATTGACACAGGAAGGCATTGATTTCATCACCAATACAGAAATTGGCAAAGACATTACGGCAGATGAGCTGAAAAGCCGATACGATGCGGTCATTCTTTGCACAGGGGCGCAAAAGCAGCGCGACCTGCAGATTGAAGGACGTGAAGCAAAAGGCGTTCACTTTGCGATGGACTATTTAACAGGCACAATCAAAAGCATGCTCGATTCAAATTTCAAAGACAAAAAATGTATTAATACGAAAAACAAAGACGTTATCGTCATCGGCGGCGGTGACACGGGAGCTGACTGCGTTGCCACGGCTTTGCGCCAAAAGGCGCGGAGCGTCGTCCAGTTCGGCAAACATCCAAAGCTTCCTGACACAAGAACCGCCGAAAACATGTGGCCGGAACTGCCGCACGTTTATACACTCGATTATGCCTATGAAGAAGCGCAGGCGAAATTCGGAAAAGACCCGAGAGAGTACTGCATTCAAACAAAAAAACTTGTCGCAGATAAAAACGGGAATCTAAAGGAATTGCACACGATTCAAATGAAAAAAGTGAGAAACGAGCAAGGGAAGTTTGAATTTCACGAAATTCCGGGAACGGAAAAAGTCTGGCCGGCCCAGTTCGTTTTCATCGCCATCGGCTTTGAAGGCACTGAACAGCCGCTTCTCGAGCAATTCGGGGTCAAAGCGGTCAGAAATAAAATCGACGCACCATACGGGGAGTTTAAAACAAATGTCGAAGGAGTCTTCGCAGCCGGGGATGCGAGAAGAGGCCAAAGCTTAATCGTTTGGGCCATTCATGAAGGACGCGAGGTAGCCCGCGAAGTAGACCGGTATTTAATGGGGAGTTCTGTTTTACCGTAAAGCAAAGGGGATTATGAATAGATGACAGCCTGGCAGCATGACCTGTTTTTTCGGGTCGGTGAGCCGGGCTTTTTGCTTGCCGCGGGGGATTACAGAACATAATAATTTGTACGTACTCCATTTTCTAGTCAGCATCATAGCCTAAAGTATTCAAACTATACAAGGAGGGCTACCTGAGTTGGAAGCAAACGGTTATTTCATGGATGACTTGGAAGATATGACTGATGAAAGGCAGCAGCCCTATTCATATTATCCGTATCCTTACCCGCGGCCTCGTCCGCGCCCAAGGCCTCGTCCGTTTTATCCTTACCCGTACTTCTATTACCCGTATCCTTTTCCATATTACCCATACTACCCGCCATACCCATACTATCCGCGGTAAGAAAGGGGCTTTCCGTATTGCCGGAAAGCCCCTTTTTTATTTTGATGAATTTTTCAGAACACCTGCAGAAATAATAACAAAGAAGTGACAGCCGCCCCACAAATTTCTGTATGGATGTGTTGTTTTTATGTCGTCATTTGCAAAAAAGATCAGCCGTGAGAACAAGTGTCTCATGCTTGCCTTTACCGCAATTTTGCTTTATGTATTGCCGCTTTACATACTTAACGAAGACGCCCATATCCGCGTTCACGACAACCTGGACTCGAATATCGCCTGGTATAAAGTGCTGGCGGAAAGCGGGCAGTTGCTCGGGGGTGTAAAAGCCGTCATTCCGCAGATCATCAACGGGCTGCCCCGCGACGCCTACGGTACGGAATGGAGCGGGATTGTCTGGCTGCACGCCTTGTTTCCGTCGATGACCGCGTATGCGCTTAGTCAAACGATAACGCGCGTGTTTGCCTTCATCGGCATGTACCTGCTTTTGAAAAAACATATCATTCGGGCTGACAAAGCCTATTTGATCAGAATCGGCGTCTCCCTCGCTTTTGCACTTACGCCGTTTTGGCCCTCCGGAATGCTGAGCACGCTGGGGCACCCGCTGGCACTCTGGGCCTTTTTAAATATTCGGGGGCGCGATTATTCTGTGAAAGAGTGGCTGACACTAGCACTCTTGCCGCTCTACTCAAGCTTTGTCCTCGGCTTTTTCTTTTTCCTTGCAGCCGTATCGCTGCTTTGGCTGTATGACCTCTTCATCAAACGCGATGTGAACCTTCCGTTTTTAGGAAGCATCGCTTTTATGACGGGGATTTTCCTTGCCGTGGAATACCGCCTTGTGTATTCGATGTTTTCTTCAGGCGAGACGATGCACCGCGTTGAATTTATCTCATCAAGGCACGATCTTTGGCACTCTTTCCGCCTGTCGGTTAAAAATTTCGTCCTTGGCCACAATCACGTAATGACGGTTCATACGGCAGTCATTCTTCCGGTCATCCTGCTTACTCTGGTGATCACCATCGGAAAACAGGGACGGCGCAGCCGCGAAGAAAAACTCTTTATATTTCTGTTCTTCTTCAATTACGCGCTTTCATTATGGTATGCGTTATGGTTTAACAAGCTATGGGCATTGCCTAAAGAAAAGTTCAGCCTTTTGGCGGCGTTTAACTTCGCCCGCTTTCATTTTTTGCGGCCGCTCATCATCTATGTAAGCTTTGCGGCGGCATGCTATATTTTGTGGCGGCTCGGAAAAAGGTGGCGGCGGTTTGTGTATGCGGCGCTTGCCGCACAGCTTATCGTTCTCGTTCCTTTTCATGAGGAGCTGACGTACGGGGCATACCGGCATGCCCCGTCATTCCGGGAGTTTTACGCATCCGAACAATTTAAACAGATCAAACAATATATCGGGAAGCCAGAGCGTTCATACCGGGTGGCAAGCATCGGCCTCCATCCGGCGATTGCCCAGTACAACGGTTTTTACACGCTTGATACGTATGCCAATATTTATCCGCTGAAATACAAATATCAATTCCGGAAAATCATCGCTAAGGAGCTTGATAAAAACGCCGCCTTAAAGCGCTACTTTGATGAATGGGGGAGCCGCTGCTACCTGTTCGTCGCGGAGCTCGGGAAACACTATGCTTTTAAAAAGAACTCCAAAAAGAAAATCACCAACCTGGAGTTAAACGCAGAAGCCTTTAAAGAAATGGGAGGGCGCTATATCTTTTCATCGGTACCGATTATGAATGCCGAGCAAAACAAACTGACGTTTTTAAAACGGTTCAGCCATCCCGAATCGGCCTGGAACATTTATTTATATGAAGCCAAGTGAGGAGGAAGCACATTGAATGTACCGCAGCCTTTACTAACGATCGTCATTCCGTGTTATAACGAAGAGGAAGTGTTTTCAGAAACAGCGAGGCGGCTGACCGCCGTGTTATGCGATTTGGCGGAGGAAAAATTGATTTCAGCCGACAGCAAGCTGCTCTTCGTTGATGACGGATCAAAAGACCGGACATGGTCATTGATCGCCATGGAAAGTACCAAAAACCATTATGTAACAGGCTTGAAATTGGCCCGGAATACGGGACATCAAAAGGCGCTTTTGGCAGGGCTTGATAAAGCGAAGCAAAAATCTGACTGCGTAATTTCGATCGATGCCGACCTTCAGGACGACGTCTCCGCGATTCGCGAGTTTATAAAAAAGTATCATGAAGGATATGAAATTGTTTACGGCGTCCGCCGCAGCCGGAAAACCGACACCTTTTTTAAGCGCACGACCGCGGAGTGGTTCTACAGGCTAATGAACCAACTCGGCATCCGTCTCGTCGACAACCACGCTGATTTCCGCCTGCTCGGCAAAAGAGCGCTTGAAGAGCTTTCGCGCTACCATGAAGCCAACGTTTTTCTGCGCGGGATCGTGCCGCTTATCGGACTGCGTTCGGCAAAGGTGTTCTATGACAGAAAGGAAAGGCTTGCAGGAGAGACGAAATATCCGCTTAAAAAGATGCTGTCCTTTGCTTTTCACGGGATTACCTCATTCAGTGTGGCCCCCATCCGCTTTTTTACGCTTATCGGCTTTTTCTTATTTTTTCTGAGCGGCATTGCCGGCATCTATGCGGTCATTCAAAAGATGCTCGGCTATACGAATGCGGGCTGGACATCCCTGATCATTTCGATATGGCTTTTGGGAGGCCTGCAATTAATGGGAATCGGCATCATCGGCGAATATATCGGAACGATTTTTACCGAGGTGAAAAACCGGCCGAAGTATACGGTTGACATCGATTTGTATACAGAGCGATTAACACAGCGCAGCCGCGAGAACATTCAAGGGACGACAGCGGTTGGCAGAGAATAGCAACTGACGCTTGCGGGAAATCTAATTGGGATGTCAAGTTTATTTTGCAGAAGGAAGGATGTACAAGCTTATGGAAGAAAAACAAACCTCTGGGCTGACCATTGTTGCCATCGGATCGATCCCCGTCATTATGACATTGGGAAATTCAATGCTGATTCCGATTCTGCCCAAAATGAAATCCGAGCTCCATCTGTCTCAGTTCCAGGTCAGTCTAATCATTACTGTCTTTTCGATAACGGCAGCCGTTTTTATTCCATTGCTCGGCTACCTGGCTGACAGATTTTCGCGAAAAGTCATTATTATACCGTGTTTGTTTCTTTATGGTATAGGAGGGATTCTCGCGGGATTCGCCTCCACGACATTTGAGAATGCTTATTCATGGGTGCTGATCGGCCGGGGGCTGCAGGGACTCGGAGCAGCAGGTACAGCATCGCTCGCCATGGCGCTGACGGGAGACCTGTTCAAAGGCTCTGAAGAAAGCAGGGTGCTTGGCATTGTCGAGGCTTCCAACGGCTTCGGAAAGGTGCTGTCGCCGATATTGGGCTCGCTCATCGCATTGATCGCCTGGTATTGGGTGTTTTTTGCCTTTCCGGCTTTTTGTATTGCTCCAATCTTGCTCACCTGGATTTTTATTAAAGAAAACGACAAAAAGAAAGAGCCGCCGGCCTTTGGGAAATATGTGAAGGGACTTGTGAGCGTGTTTAAACATGAGGGCAGATGGCTTTTTACAGCCTATTTGGCAGGTGCGGTCTGCCTGTTTACTCTGTTTGGCATTTTGTTTTATTTATCTGATGTGCTTGAGAAAGAATTCCAAACAGATGGCGTGAAAAAAGGGCTGATTTTGGCGATTCCGCTTCTCGTCATGTGTACGACTTCATACATTACCGGAAGTAAAATCGGACAAAATCAGCGGCTGATGAAAAGGTTGATGTTGATCGGACTCGCATTTATAACGGCTTCCTACGGGGCGCTGTCATTTTTCTCCGCTCTCGTTCCGTTTATCTCGATTCTCGTCGTCAGCAGTATCGGCACAGGCTTTGTCCTGCCTTGCGTCAACAGCTTCATAACGGGCGCTGTCGGCAAAGAAAGACGGGGATTTGTGACATCGCTTTACAGTTCGGTCCGATTTTTGGGGGTGGCCATCGGACCGCCGATTTTCGGACGGCTGATGGAATGGTCAAAAATCGGAATGTTCATGTCCATCGCAGGGCTGACCCTTGTCATCGGCATTCTCGTTCTCACAATGATCCACGTCAAAAAAGAAGACTCGAAAAAAAAGGGGCCTGAAGGACTGCAGCCGGCTTGACGCGAAGGATGGGAGAAGATATGCGCATTGAAAAAGTTGAAACGTACCCGCTATTTCACAAGCTTTCCTCTCCTTATGGGGACGCGAACGGTTATAAACATTACAGAACACTCTATTTAATCCGAATCACAACGGCGTCAGGGCTCACCGGCTGGGGGGAGTGCGCAGACTGGCTGCCCTTATTGGAAACCGGATTTCAAAAACGGATCATCCCTTTTTTAATCGGAAAACAAGCCACTGACCGCATGCAGATTGTCAGCGTCATCAAGAAATGGCATCAGCGGGCGGCAGCGGCCGTCAGCATGGCTTTGACAGACATTGCGGCAAAAAAAGCCGGTCTTTCGATATGTGATGTATGGGGAGGAAAGCTGAGAGAACAGGTTCCGGTTTACGCCTCCTTTCAATCCTATTCTGACAGAACCGACTGGCGCGAACATTCCCTTCGTCTGATCGAACAAGCCGTCAGCCAGGGGTTTCAACAAGTCAAAATCAAAACGGGAGGCAGGACATTTGCCGAGGACCTGAAACATATTCAGGATTTCCAAGTCATGACAGAGCAAAAGATCCGCTTTATTATGGATGCCAACCAAAGCTACGATTTGGCCGCCGCTCGCAAATGGGAGCGTTACTTTTCGATATGGCCAAATCTTCTATGGTTTGAAGAGCCGTTGCCGTTCGCTGATATAAAGGAGTACAAACTGCTGCGCTCAGCTCTTTCCGTACCGGTTGCCGGAGGGGAGAATATGAAAGGAGCCGGGCAGTTTTTGCCGCTGCTGCTGGAACATGCCGTCGATATCATCCAACCCGATGTTATGCACTGTGAGGGAATAGACGATTTTCGGTGCACCTTGCAGATTGCCCGCACGTTTGGCAGACGTATATCCCCGCACTGTTATGACGGAGCGCTTTCGAGATTATATGCGGTTTTCGCTCAGGCCTGTTTATCGCCGTGGACGAAAATGGCCGGAGCAGACATCGAACCGGTTGAGTGGGACATGATGGAAAACCCATTTTCACAGCTCGTCCATTACGGAACAGTGAACGGTTATGTTCATGTGCCTGACCGAATTGAGGTAGATACAGAGTTAGTCAAAGCATACCTCTGGGACGGGACTGCTTACGGCTAGCCTTAAAATCTGTTATATTTTTGTTTTCCCCTTTCATATAGTGAATAGAGGACAAGTTCAGGTAAAGGGGATTACATCCGTATGGGAAGAAAATTTAAAATCGCACAAGCTATTTTTTTGGGCAGCGTTCTGCAGGGGCTGGGCATGGCAATGTTTTTGTTTCCAAACCACATTCCGTCGGGAGGGGCGGCGGGAATAGCCGTTTTGCTCAATTTTTGGTTTCAGGTCCCGCACGGTTTAACGGTTTGGGCCGTCAACTTTTCTCTGCTCCTGACAGCCGTCAAATGGCTTGAACCGGTAACGGTCGTCGGAACGATGGCATCGATTACGATGACGTCCGTGTCGGTGCAGATCTTTGAATCTCTTTTTCCTGCGATGACGACCAGTAACATTTGGCTGGATTTATTTTACGGTGCTGTTCTGTTAGGAACCGGCGTCGGCATTTTATATAAATACAACATTTCAAACGGGGGATTCGGCGCCCTGGCTTTGATGATTTCTATATACCGCGGGGGAAAGCCGGGAACCGCTTTGTTTTTGATGAACGCCTTCATCTTTCTGCTGACAGCATCGGTTATCGCCTGGGGGATCGTCATTCAAGCGCTCGTCTGCCAATGGATTTCAACAAAGATCATCGATGCGATCTATCAGATTCGCCTGCGCCCGCTTTTTATGCCCATTGCAGGCTATCGCAACAAAAAATAGACCCGCCCCAGGGGCGAACCTATTCGAATAAATAAAATGTATCTGAACGAAGTCCAAGCCTCAGCGTTTCCAACGGAATCGCATCTTGAAACGAAATGTTTGCCAAATTCACATTTGGACCGATTTTTCCGATAAAACACGTCTGTAATTTTTTTGTCGGCGCCTCAAAAATCAGATTGTCCGGGTGCACTCCGGACGCAAGGATTTCTTCAATCAGCTGGGAGCGCATTTCTCCGTCGCTTTTGCATAAACCGCTCGTTCCGCCTTCTCTTGTTTCTGTGATGACCTTCCCGGCCCCCGCTTCAAGATCTTCAAGAATATAATCGATCCATTCTGATGACTGCTGTTCATTGCTGATCGCGCAGTTCTTCGAGCCTACCTCGCTGTAAACGCGGAATTCCTTTGAAAAATCGGAGATAAAGCTCGCTTTTTCTCTATTGGACAGGCGAATCGTCCCGTTGGATATTTCGACATACTTACAGCCGTACCGTTTGCAATAGCGGTAATAATCTTCAATCTTATCCTGACTTAAAAACTTTTCAAATAAGGTTCCCCCGAAAAAATATTGCACGTCATGCTGCTTTAGGCAATCGATCTTCTCTTCAAGGCGTTTCGTGATCAGTGACGTCCCCCAGCCGAATTTCACAAAATCTATATAGTCGGCCGCCCCGCTGATGGTGTCTTTAAACAAGTTTTCGGGAACTCCGTTATCAATCAGGATGGTGATCCCGTTTGTTCTCGGTTTAAGCTGCCTCTCGGGCAGTTTCAATTCAGATGAAATCATGCTATTACCCCTCACAATCTTTGACTTTCATGGATTTGCCGCTGTATGTTTAAAGCGTCTCGAAAAAAGGTGCGGATACAGGTTTTGCATCTTTTCAAGCGGAGATGTTTTGCTTATCCGGCAAGGAGCGATCTCGTTTTCCACCCCCTTGTAGGCAGCGTGTTAAAAAATCAGGACTGGTCATATGTTTTAGGATGGGTATTTCCCCATTTGCGAAGTCAAAGCATTATATTCGCCCTCCTTTTATAAGGTTCCATACTTCATGAAGACGTCAAGATGGACAGGAATGGGCCGAAGTTTTTCTTCCTGGCACATTTGCTTTAGGAACTGAATAATCTGCCTATGTGTCTTAAGCTGGAAAAGTGGGGGAGAATAGATGAACGGCGTTTTAACATATCACACATGGAATGAAGACGCCGCAAAAGAGGTCATGGATCGCTTTTGCGGTGATATGGATGTTTTGAAATGGGCGTACCGCACGTATGACAACATCGTTTATGCGTGCAGCTTTGGAGCCGAGGGAGTCGTTTTAATCGATTTGATATCGAAAATAAAAAAAGACGCAAATATCGTTTTTTTAGATACAGGCCTTCATTTTCAGGAAACCTATGATCTGATCAAGAGGATTAAAGACAAGTATCCGGGCCTTGTGATCAGCTTCTTGAAGCCGGATATCACGCTTGAGGAGCAGGAGGACAGGTACGGCGGCGAGCTTTGGAAGCGTCAGCCCGATATGTGCTGCGCCCTCCGCAAAATCGAGCCGTTAAAAAAGCACCTCTCAGGCGCGGATGCCTGGATTACCGGACTGAGGCGGGAACAGTCGGAAACGAGGCGGCACGTCCGCTACATCAACAAGGATGACAAGTTCAAACTGATTAAAATTTGTCCCCTTATTCACTGGACCTGGGACGATGTGTGGAGCTACATCAAACTCAATCATCTGACATACCACAAGCTGCATGACGAGCATTATCCGAGCATCGGATGCGAAGTATGCACACTTCCTGTGACAGAGGGAGATGATATAAGAGCGGGGAGATGGGCCCATCTCGATAAAACAGAATGCGGGCTGCACCAGTCCCGGTAGGAACAATGGCGCTGTTTGCGGCTGTCAAGCAGGGCCGGACCAGGGGACGGCTAAATAAAGGCGCTGTCCTCTGAAATTGATCGAACATGCAAAATACGCGCGTCAAAGCTGATAATCGGCCGTTCTACGAATCGGCAGACATCGTCATCTCCTTTTGAAAAGAATAATGATTGCGGAAAAGCTTACCGCTCAAAAAGCAGATCAGCTTTTTTTCACATTCTTTATGCCAGATGATCAAACGCGCCGGGTTTAAACCCCAACCCGATTGTTAACAATGAAGAGAGAATCGGGAGGGAACCTTGATGGATTATTTACACTTGGCGGTTGAACTGATCATCGGATTTGCCGCTTTATTTATCATGACGAAAATACTGGGGAAAACCCAATTCGCCCAAATCACCCCGTTCGATTTCATTTCCGCTCTTATACTCGGTGAGATGGTGGGGAACGCGATTTTTGACGATGACGTCACCATTTCGAAAGTTCTCTTTGCCATCATGGTGTGGGGGATCCTCATCTATTCGATCGAGATTCTATCGCAAAAAGCACAAAGCATGAGAGGCTTCCTCGAAGGACAGCCGAATATCATTATCGATAAGGGAAAAATCAATTACAGCGCCTTGAAAAAAAACAAACTCGATTTAAACCAGCTGCAAACATTAGCGCGTGAAAAAGGCTGTTTTTCCCTTCATGAAATCGAATATGCGATATTGGAAACAGACGGCTCGATCAGCGTTCTTCGGAAACATAAATATGAGACGCCGACAAAATCGGATTTAAACATCCCGCACCAATCCGTTCTGCTTCCGATTGCGTTCATCCTTGACGGCCAGCTGAAAGAGGAAAACCTGAAAGAGGCCGGGTTTGATAAAAGCTGGCTCAAGCAGCAATTATCGAGCCGCAACATTCAAAATTACAGCGACGTGTTATACGCAGAATGGCGGGGCGATGAGGAAAAGCTCTACATTACCGAATATTGAGCAAGGAAAACCGCGGACCTAAGAAGCGATCAGATCCGCGGTTTTTTCTTAATAAATTGATTCTTTTGCACCGTGCAGAAAGACTCGCGGTTTTCCGCTGTCTGAGATGAAAGGCCTTCAAACGGACAAAATCGGCGACTAGCGAAAGAACGATTTTTGCGTGTTCCGCATATTTGCTTGCCGTCCAGTCAAAACGCGTAAACTTGACATAAATATCTAACGTGTTAATATACTAACCGTGTTCGGAAAATACGAACAAAATGCGAACAAAGGGAGATGTTAAAGATCAATATTGAGCAAAAAAACGTAGCTTTTATCGGTGCCGGTTCCATGGCAGAAGGGATGATTTCAGGCATCATCCAGTCAAAAAAGCTGCCCGCCGGCCAAATCTATGTGACCAATCATACGAATCACCGCCGTTTAAAAGAACTCCAGAACAAATATGGAATAAAAGGCATCAAAAAAGAAGAGCTCGATTACGGAAAAATTGACTGCTTCATTTTGGCGATGAAGCCGAAGGATGCCGAAGCTGCTCTTCATTCCATAAAACCGCATATTCAACCCCATCAGCTCATATTGTCAGTTTTAGCTGGCATTCCGATTTCATTTATTGAAGAAGCGCTGTACGACAAGCAGCCTGTCATCAGAATGATGCCGAATACGTCAAGTGCGGTCGGCGCCTCGGCAACCGCGATGTCCGTAGGAAGGGCAGCGACTGCCGATCATTCAAAAACCGCAAAACAATTGCTGCAATGCATGGGAGAAGTCTATTGCATTGAGGAAAGCAAAATGGACATTTTCACAGGAATCGCCGGAAGCGGGCCCGCCTACTTTTATTATTTAATGGAACATATCGAAAAAGCAGGTGCAGAGGCCGGTTTAAGCGGCAAATTAACGAGAGAGATCGGGGCGCAGACGCTTTTGGGCGCAGCAAAAATGCTGTTGGAAAGCCCACTGGATACCGCTGTTCTCAAAGACAACATCACCTCTCCTAACGGAACGACCGCCGCCGGATTGAAGGCTTTGGAGGAAAACGGAGGCGGCGAAGCGATCGAGCAGGCGATCAGGCATGCAGCCAAACGCTCGAAAACGATCAGTCAGGAATTGAAACAGTTCGCCGCAGCAAAATAGGGATCCATTATAGGAGTGATAAAATGACCTCTCAGCAAATGAGGGTAGTTGTCAAAGTGGGGAGCAGTTCATTAACAAGCCTTCACGGCGAAATCAGCAGCAAAAAACTTGAAAAGCTCGTTGAACAGATCGTCCGCCTGAAAGATGAAGGACATGAAGTGCTTCTCGTCTCATCGGGAGCAGTCGCAGCCGGATACCGGAAGCTCGGATTGATGAACAGGCCGGTGTCTCTCTCCGAAAAGCAGGCGTCTGCATCTGTCGGCCAAGGATTGTTAATAGAAGCCTATTCCAAGCTCTTTTTATCGCACGGCTACATCGCCTCGCAAATTTTAATCACAAGAGGCGATTTCTCTGATGAACATCGCTACAACAATGTAAGAAACACAATGAACGTCCTATTGAAGCGGGGAATCATCCCGATCATCAACGAAAATGACACAGTCACCGTAAACCGGCTCAAATTCGGTGACAACGATACGCTCTCAGCGAAAGTCGCCGGACTGATAGACGCAGATTTGCTGACGATTTTGTCAGATATTGATGGACTGTATGATGCAAATCCTCGCAACACGCCGGATGCCGGCCTCATAAAAGAAGTGCATGAAATCACTCCGGGGATCGAAGCGTCGGCCGGTGATGCCGGAAGCGATGTCGGAACGGGCGGTATGAAGTCAAAGCTGGACGCATTTAAGATCACAATGGCTTCAGGTATAAAAGGGTTTTTGGGGAGCGCCGGTTGCCCTGATATTCTGCATGAAGCCCTCAAAGGAACCGCACGGGGGACATATTTTAAGCCGAACGCAGATTCGCGCATCCTCAATCATAAAAAGCAATGGATCGCTTTTAACTCGGGCCCAGAAGGAGACATCATCGTCAGCAATGAAAGCAAAGAATCGATCATCGACCGAAAGAAAAGCCTGTATCCTTCTAGTATTTACGAAATAAACGGCCGTTTCAATAACGGCTCCGTCGTCCGCATCCTTGACCAGGAAAGGGAAGAAATCGGCCTCGGCGTCGTCAACTTTTCTTCATCCCAGCTTCGTAAATGGAAGAAGGAGAAAAATGAGGAATCAGCCGCTGCCTCACAGGCTGTCGTAGACAGAGAAGCATTTGTCTGCCATTTGGAACTATCCGTTCCGCTTTAAGGATGAGAAAAGGAGGAACCCGACCATGGCTGCAATTAATGAAGGCGCTGCATCACGCATCGAAAAACAAGCGATCAAAGCAAAGAAAGCGGCAAAACGCATGAGAGTGATCACGGAAACAGAAAAAAATGACGCGCTGTACGCATTAGCCGGGAATCTCGAGAAAAACATGGATCTGATCCTTGTTGAGAATAAGAAGGATACGGATGCCGGACAAAAGAAAGGCTATGATGCGGCATACATCGACCGGCTGTCACTCGATGAAGACAGAGTGGCGGACTTTGCGAAAAGTCTAAGAGAGGTGGCGGAACTGGAAGATCCCGTAGGCGAAACGCTGTCCAGCCGGCTGCTTGAGAACGGATTAAAAGCGGAGAAAATCCGCGTTCCTTTAGGCGTCATCGGCATGATCTACGAGGCAAGGCCCAACGTTACCGTCGATGCGGCGGGCCTTGCTCTCAAATCTGGAAATGCTGTCATTTTAAAAGGCGGCTCATCTGCGATCCATTCGAATAAAGCGATCGTCTCTGTTATGCATGAAACCCTCGCTTCTACAGCCATTCCTCAGGATGCCGTTCAATTTATCGAGAGCACGGACCGGAGCGCCGCAAAAGAGCTTTTTAAGATGAAAGAACATATCGATGTGCTCATTCCCCGGGGAGGCGGCGCTTTAATTCGGGATACGCTGGAACACGCAACGGTTCCGGTTCTTGAAACAGGCGTCGGCAACTGCCACCTTTATATCGATCGGGAAGCCGACACGGCAAAAGCCGTCAGCATTCTTATCAATGCGAAAACAGACCGGCCGGCTGTATGCAATGCACTCGAAACATTGATCGTTCATGAAAAATGGCTTAAGGAAAACAGCAATGCGCTGATCACAGCCTTCAGCGAACACGGCATCCGGGTTCACGGGGACGAAAAAGCCGTCCGGTTCATACCGGACGCCAAACCCGCCGGTGAAGCCGATTGGCGAGACGAATATTTAAGTCTTGATCTCGCTGTCAAAGTCGTAAGTACATTTGATGAAGCCTGCGATCATATTGAGACATACGGGACAAAGCATTCAGAAGCGATCGTGACGGAAAACCCGGAAACGGCAAAAGCCTTTTTCGGCGCCGTGGATGCCGCGGCGCTGTACCACAATGCATCGACCCGCTTCACTGACGGCGGAGCCCTCGGCTTCGGCGCTGAAATCGGAATTTCGACGCAAAAGCTCCATGCCCGCGGCCCGATGGGGCTGAAAGACCTGACGACATTCAAATATATCATGACAGGCAACGGCCATATCAGAACATAAACGAAGAAGCCCCCGCGTATTTGAACTGCATCCCGATCTAACAATCGGCGGTGCAGTTTTCTTCTGGCTAAATTCCCAAATTAAACGATTGCGGGAAGCGCCAGGTGCACTTCAAACTTCATTTTTACGGAAGCAGCCGCGATGAAAAGCGGTCTTTCTTTACACCCTTTCATTCAGATTAGATAATGATGTATGAAGTTTTTTCGAAGGAGAGTGTATGTTATGAGAATCGAAACCGGAAAAACGTGTGTTCCGACCGGCGTGAACCTCAAGGGCACCGGCTTTGGGTATACGTTGTCCTTAATAAGCGGCAAATATAAAATGATCATTCTTTATTGGCTGTCTGAAAATAAGATGATGCGCCATAATGAGCTGAAGCGAAGCATAGGCACCATTTCCTTCAAAACGCTGAGCATCATGTTAAAAGAGCTGGAGGCAGACGGCCTTATCATACGGAAGGAATTTCCCCAAATACCTCCGAGGGTTGAGTATTCATTATCTGAACGCGGTCTTTCTCTTGTTCCTTTGTTGAATATGATGTGCGATTGGGGAGAGAAAAACAGGCAGCCGGATCTTTAGTGCTTCTTTTATGTAAACCAAAAGAAGCATTTCCTGAACAAGGAAACACCTCTTGTTTACTTTTTATAGATTGTCAATAAAAGCTAAATAATCTTGCGCGCTTTTGTCCAATTCGCTTGCACCCGGTTCATTTTCTTCTTCTTCGTTTCCGCCTGGACTATTTTCTTTGCCGTAAAATGCAAAGAACGAACGATAATCTGCATTGCAATACAGGAATGTCGTTTCAAACGGAACCAATATTTGTCCAAGTGTATACCGGTACCTCCCGGTTTCACGATAATCTTCTTTTTTGATTCCGGCAGTTACCCCTAGAGCAACTTTTCGATTCTTGAATTTATCCCCTCCATTTGAACCGTAAGCCCATCCATAAGCCAAAACATCATCAAGCCATTTTTTAAGAAGAGGCGGACAATTAAACCAATGTATAGGGAACTGCAGAACAAGGTTGCCATGAGATTCAACCAATTTTTGTTCTGTTTCCACGTCTATGTTTCCATCCGGGTAAACCTTGTACAATTCGGACTGTATACTTTTCCGGATATTTTTGGAGTTCGTTTACCCAGCGCTTATTAATGACTGATGTTTCTATGTTTGCGTGTGTAACGATAATAAGAGTTTTCAAAGACTTTCCCTCCTAAAAGGATGATTTCATCCTGAGTATAAAATGCAAACTGAAACTGTGTAAGTATGCACTTTTAGTACAGGTACTTTCATAGAGGTAAGTATCAAGCGGTTCCAGCTGCACCTGTTCCCACGCGAATCTTTTATATCAAGGAGCAGTCATTGCCTGTACAATGGGCTTTAAGCTCAATGTTCAAGGGACAATCTTGCTTGTCCGAAAACAGCTGGCATGAAGGACGCACTTTTTTAATATAATGTTAACAAAGTTTTGCTGTTCAAGGATTTTGACGATCCAAAAAAGGGGGGCATCTGATGGATTTTGAATTGACCAGAGAACAGAAAATGGTTCGCGAACTTGTCAGAGACTTTGCAAAACAGGAAATTGCGCCGAATGCTGAACACGTTGACAAAACGGGGGAATTCCCGCTTAAAACCTTCAAGAAAATGGGGGAGCTCGGCCTTTTCGGGATTCCGTTTCCGGAACAATACGGCGGATCGGGAGGGGATACGATTTCATACGCACTCGCTGTCGAAGAAATCGGCAGGGCTTGCGGCAGCACTGGGCTCAGCTATGCGGCGGCCGTGTCGCTCGGCGCTTCGCCGATCTATTACTTCGGCACGGAGAAACAAAAGAAAACATATCTTGTACCGCTTGCCTCAGGCAAAGCGCTTGGAGCGTTCGGGCTGACAGAGCCAAATGCCGGCTCTGATGCCGGAGGCACACAGACAAGAGCGCGCGAGGACGGCAGCGACTATGTGATCAACGGCGAAAAATGCTGGATTACAAATGCGGGATATGCCCGCACAGTCATCGTCACAGCGGTGACAGGCAAAGATAAAAACGGGAAGAATATCATTTCAGCCATTATTGTCCCGACGGACACAGAAGGGCTCACCATTAAAAGCGAATACGACAAAATGGGCGTGCGCGGCTCCAATACGTCACAGCTTATATTAGAAAATGTCCGCGTTCCGAAGGAAAACCTGCTGGGCAGTCCTGAGAAAGGTTTTAAACAATTCCTCACAACGCTTGACGGAGGAAGGATTTCGATCGGCGCTCTTGCAGTCGGAATCGCCCAAGGCGCATTTGACGCCTCAATGGGATATGTCAACGATCGAAAGCAATTCGGGCGGCCGCTTTCTTCCTTTCAGGCGATTCAGTTCAAGCTTGCAGATATGGCGCTGGAAATCGAGCTCGCCCGCAACATGGTGCTGAAGGCTGCGTGGCTGAAAGATCAAGGCCGTCCGTTTACGAAAGAGGCCGCTTTCGCCAAGCTGTTTGCTTCAGAAATGGCGATGAGGGTGTGCAATCAGGCGATTCAAATCCACGGCGGATACGGCTATATGAGAGAGTACGGTGTGGAGCGCATGCTGCGGGATGCAAAACTGATGGAAATCGGTGAAGGAACATCAGAGATTCAGCGGCTGGTCATCGCCAGACAGCTCGGCATGCAAAAAAACGCCTAAAGTGAAAACGCTTACTGGAGGGGAGGGAATCGATTGGCAGAGCGGATTCATTTGACGATCGGTAAGCTGTTGGAGAAAACGGCGGAAAATGCGCCTGAACACGAAGCCGTCGTCTATCCCGACCGCGGCCTCCGCTATACGTATCTGGAATTTGACAGGTTGTGCCGGCATACTGCAAAAGGACTGATGGCTCTCGGCATTCAAAAAGGCGAACACATTGCGATCTGGGCTTCGAATACACCGGAATGGCTGACCGCACAATTTGCCGCCGCAAAAATCGGGGCCGTGCTTGTCACAGTCAATACGAATTATCAATCAGCAGAGATCGAATATGTGCTCAAACAATCGGATGCGACGACGCTTATTTTAATGGAGTCTTACCGGGACACCTCTTATATTGATATTCTTTACGAACTGCTTCCTGAATTAAAAGATTCAGAGCCCGGAAGACTCGCATCTGGCAGACTGCCTTTTTTAAAACATATTATCGTTCTCGGGAACGCGAGGCATCCAGGCATGCACCTTTGGGATGACATGTTAGAAAAAGCGGAATCGGTCGGCGAAAAAGAGCTTGAAGAAAGAATGGATAGCCTTGATGAACACGATGTAATCAACATGCAGTACACATCAGGCACGACCGGTTTTCCGAAAGGAGTCATGCTGACCCATTACAACCTGGTAAACAATGCGGCCAATATTGCGGAATGCATGAATTTAACGGCTCAAGACCGGATGTGCATCCCCGTTCCTTTTTTTCACTGCTTTGGCTGTGTGCTCGGGAATTTGGCCTGCGTTGCCGCCGGTGCCACGATGGTTCCCGTTCAGGAATTCCGCCCGAAAGAAGTGCTTCAGGCTGTTCAAGCCGAGAAATGCACCGCGCTTCACGGCGTTCCGACGATGTTTATAGCCGAGATAAACGATGAGGATTTTGCATCGTATGATCTATCTTCCTTAAGAACGGGGATCATGGCGGGATCAAACTGTCCGACTGAAGTCATGAAAGTGGTCATGGATAACATGGGGATTACGGAGATCACGATCGCTTATGGTCAGACAGAATCGTCACCCGTCATTACCCAGACGAGGGTCAATGATTCGCTTCAACGCAGGGTGGAAACAGTAGGCAGAGCCCTTCCGGACATCGAAGTGAAAATCATCGATCCTGACACATTGCAAGAGGTGGAAAGGGGGAGACAGGGAGAGCTGTGCACGCGCGGGTATCATGTCATGAAAGGCTATTATAAAAATCCGCAGGCAACTGCTGCAGTCATCGATGATGACGGATTTCTCCATACCGGCGATTTGGCTGTCATGGATGATGACGGCTACTGCAGGATTACGGGCCGGTTAAAAGATATGATCATCAGAGGCGGCGAAAACATTTATCCGAGAGAAATCGAAGAGTTTTTATACAGGCACCCGAAGATTCTCGACGTCCAGGTTGTCGGGGTGCCTGACGAAACGTTCGGTGAAGAAGTGTCAGCATGGGTCAGGCTAAAAAGCGGAGAACATGCAACAGCTGAAGAGCTGCGGGAATATTGCAAAGGAAAAATCGCCCGCTATAAAATTCCCCGCTATATTGCGTTCGTAGATGAATTTCCGATGACGGCGTCGGGGAAGGTGCAAAAATTCAGATTGAGAGAACAGGCGCTGAAAGCTTTTAAATTGTCGTGAAAGGGGGAGGTTTTTTGTTTAAAAAACTGCTGATCGCCAACCGCGGGGAAATTGCACTTAGGATCATCCGCACATGCAAACGGCTCGGCATCCAAACGGCTGCCGTGTACTCTGAAGCCGATAGGGAGTCTTTGCATGTGAAAGCCGCCGATGAAGCGTGGCTGATCGGCAAACCGCGGGTCAGCGAAAGCTATTTAAATATCGACAAAATCATCGAAACGGCAAAGAAGGCAGGAGCGGACGCCATCCATCCGGGATACGGCCTGCTTTCGGAAAACAGCCGGTTTGCCGAAAGGTGCAGGGAAGAGAACATCACGTTTATCGGCCCTTCCCCGGAAGTCATCGCCAAAATGGGAGACAAAATCGAGGCGCGGAAAGCGATGGAAAAAGCTCGCGTTCCGGTCGTGCCCGGAACAACAAACAGCCTGTCAGGCCTTAAAGAAGCCATCTGCACAGCGGAGGAGATCGGCTATCCCGTCATGCTGAAAGCCTCATTCGGCGGAGGCGGCATCGGAATGCAGCTCATCCGAAATGAAGACGATTTGAAAAAAGCATATGAAGGAAACAAAAAGAGGGCAGCCGATTTTTTCGGGGACGGCACCTTGTATATCGAAAGGTTTATCGAACGCGCCCGCCATATCGAAATTCAAGTCTTAACAGACGAATACGGAAATGCCGTGTACCTCTGGGAGAGGGACTGTTCGATTCAAAGGCGGCAGCAAAAGATCATCGAAGAAGCCCCGGCCCCGCTATTGGATGAAAGCATGAGGGCGAAGCTCGGTGAAGCCGCCGTCAAGGCAGCGCTTTCGATCGGCTATGCAAATGCTGGAACAATCGAGTTTTTAGTAGATGAAAAGAATGATTTTTATTTTCTGGAAATGAATACGCGCCTCCAGGTTGAACATCCGGTTACAGAAGAAATTACCGGGCTCGACCTTGTCAGGGAGCAGCTTCATATCGCGAGAGGCAACCCTCTTTCGTTTTCACAGGAAGATGTTAAACGGAACGGCCACGCCATCGAAGTCAGAATTTACGCGGAAGACCCGCAAACGTTTTTTCCGTCGCCGGGCCGCATTACAGACCTTCAACTGCCGGAGCATCCGAACGTACGCCACGAGTGTGCTGTTTCATCAGGCACTGCGGTTACCCCGTATTACGATCCGATGATCGCGAAGATGATTGTGAAAGGAAAAAACCGGGACGAAGCCATCCGCATCTTAACCGGGGCGCTCTCGCAATACAAAGTAAAAGGAATCAAAACAAACATTCCGCTGCTTGAGGACATCGTACGCTCTTCCGCGTTTCAAAAAGGCGGGGTGCACACCGATTTTATCCAGCAGCATCTATTGAAATAAAAAGGAGGCGCTTTTATGAACACAGTTGTCATCAATATGGCGGGTAATATATGGAAGATTTTAGTCAAGCCGGGCGATGCAGTCGAAAAAGGACAGGAAGTCGCCATTTTAGAGTCGATGAAAATGGAAATCCCGATTGTTGCAGAAACGGACGGCACCGTAAAAGAGATCAAAATGAGCGAAGGCGATTTTGCTGATGAAGGTGAAGTATTATTGGAACTTCAATAGCGTTTGGGGGAAAAGACATGAACATTCCGCAAAACATCCGCATCAAAGAAGTCGGACCGCGGGACGGTCTGCAAAATGAACAGGTCATGCTTTCAGCCGGAGATAAAATCGCCTGGATCGACATGCTCTCCGAGACAGGACTTTCCTATATTGAAATTACATCGTTCGTTCACCCCAAATGGATTCCCTCACTTGCCGACGCGCTGGAGGTTGCAAAAGGAATTAAACGGAAGGCGGGCGTCACGTATGCGGCGCTCGTTCCGAATGCGAAAGGGCTTGAACGGGCGCTGGAAGGGGACATCGACGAAGCGGCCGTATTCATGTCGGCAAGCGAAACCCACAACATGAAAAATATCAACAAATCAATCGATGAGACGCTTCCCGTCCTGAAAGAGGTCACAACGGAAGCCGCCAAAGCCAAGCGTACTGCAAGGGCCTACCTGTCCGTTGCCTTTGGCTGTCCTTATGAGAAAACGGTTCCGCTCGACCGAATCATCCGCATCGTTGATACGCTGTTCGACATGGAGATTTGCGAGCTTTCTCTCGGGGACACGATCGGCGCCGCCAATCCCGTCCAGGTGGAGCTCATGCTGGAAGCGCTGCTGAAACGCTTTCCGAAAGAAAAAATCGCCCTCCACTTTCATGATACACGCGGGATGGCGCTCGCCAACATGCTGACTGCCATGAACATGGGGATTACAGCCTTTGACGGGGCGTGCGGCGGATTGGGCGGCTGTCCCTATGCCCCGGGTTCCTCCGGAAATGCGGCAACAGACGACCTCATTTATATGTGCGCCCAAATGGGGATCGAGACCGGGGTTGATTTGGGTAAGCTCCTTGCGGCAGCGAGATGGATCGAAGAAAAAACGGAAACGAAGCTGCCGAGCCGGAATTTGCAGGCTGCCAAATCAACCGGCGTTATTTCATAAAGGAAAGAGGGAGACGATCGTGGAGCCTAATATTTTATCCTCCGTTCAGCAAGGCAAGATCGCCGTTTTAACGCTGAACAGGCCGCATGCCGCAAATTCACTGTCGCTTGCACTGCTCGGCGAGCTGCGCGGCCTTCTTAAAGATATCAAATCCGATCCGGCCATCCGCTGCGTCATCATCACGGGAAAAGGGGGCAGGACGTTTTGCGCGGGCGCTGATTTAAAGGAACGGGCGCGAATGAACCGCACTGAAGCGAAACAGGCTGTATCCCTGATCCAAAGCGTGATCCATGAAATAGAAGCCTTGCCTCAGCCGGTCATCGCCTCTCTAAACGGCAGCGCCTTAGGCGGCGGGCTTGAACTCGCCTTAGCGTGCGACATTAGAGTCGCCGCAGACCACATCGAAGCCGGCTTGCCCGAAACGACGCTGGCGATTATCCCCGGAGCGGGCGGGACCCAGCGGCTTCCCCGTTTAATCGGCCGGGGAAAAGCGAAAGAACTGATCTACACGGGACGCCGCATCAGCGCTCAGACCGCCCGTGACATCGGCCTTGTCGAACACGTCGTTCCATTGTCAGAGCTGAAAGAAAGAACCGAAGACATCGCGCAAACGATCGCGGCAAACGGTCCCGTCGCCGTCAGGCAGGCAAAGCTGGCCATTAATAAAGGGCTTGAGACGGACATCGAGACAGGGCTTGCCATCGAGCAACAGGCGTACGATGTGACGATTCCGACGAACGACCGGACGGAAGGGCTCAAAGCATTTGCAGAAAAACGGAGACCGGAATACACGGGAGAATAAACGAAACGGGGGATTAAAGCCGATGGCGAATGAAAAACTGAATGACCGAATCGAAAAGATCATGGAAGGCGGAGCGCAAAAATACCATGACGCAAACGTTAAAAAAGGCAAAATGTTTGTCAGGGACCGCCTGAAGCTGCTTCTTGACGAAGGGCTTGATGTCGAGGACGCTTTTTTCGCCAATTGTCTGTCTGAAGGGCTTCCTGCGGATGGAGTTGTCACAGGAATCGGCAAAATCGGCGGACAAACCGTTTGCGTCATGGCTAACGATTCGACCGTCAAAGCCGGATCGTGGGGAGCCCGAACCGTCGAAAAAATCATCCGCATTCAGGAAACGGCCGAAAAATTGCATTGTCCGCTCTTTTATTTGGTCGACTCCGCCGGAGCGAGGATCACCGACCAAGTCGACATGTTTCCCGGCAGAAGGGGAGCGGGGCGGATTTTTTACAACCAGGTCAAATTATCCGGCCGCGTTCCGCAAATCTGTCTGTTGTTCGGGCCTTCTGCTGCAGGAGGCGCCTACATTCCGGCCTTCTGCGATATCGTCATCATGGTCGACGGAAACGCCTCGATGTATTTAGGATCGCCCCGAATGGCGGAAATGGTGATCGGCGAAAACGTGACGCTTGAAGAAATGGGCGGAGCGAGAATGCATTGCACTGTATCGGGATGCGGTGATATTCTGGCCGAATCGGAAGAAGAAGCGATTCTCTCAGCGCGCCGCTACCTGTCCTACTTTCCGGCGAACTACGCAGAAAAAGCGCCAGTTACCGATGCAAGGCCGGCCAAACGATTTGAGAAACCTTTAGAAGACATCATTCCGCAAAACCAAAACTCCCCGTTTGACATGATGGATCTCATTCTCCGGGTGGTTGACGAGGATTCGTTTTTTGAAATAAAAAAACGGTTTGCATCCGAGCTGATCACCGGACTGGCAAGGCTTGACGGACTTCCCGTCGGCATCATTGCCAACCAGCCACGCATGAAAGGCGGCGTTCTTTTCCACGATTCGGCAGACAAAGCGGCAAAGTTTATCAATTTATGCGACGCCTTTAACATCCCGCTGCTGTTTCTGGCCGACATACCGGGATTTATGATCGGAACAAAAGTCGAGCGGGCGGGGATTATCCGGCATGGAGCGAAAATGATTTCGGCGATGTCAGAAGCAACCGTTCCGAAGTTATCTGTCATCGTCAGAAAGGCGTATGGTGCAGGATTATACGCGATGGCCGGCCCGGCCTTTGAGCCTGACTGCTGCCTTGCGATGCCGACGGCGCAAATTGCCGTCATGGGTCCGGAAGCCGCGGTAAATGCAGTATATGCCAATAAAATAGCAGCGCTTCCTGAAGAGGAGCGGGCCGCATTCATTGCCAAAAAGCGCGAAGAGTATCAAAAAGACATCGATATTTACCGTTTGGCTTCAGAAATGATCGTTGACGGAATTGTGCCTGCCGGATCTTTACGGGAAGAACTCGGCAAACGGCTCAGCGCCTACATGTCAAAATATATGACGTTTACCCAACGGAAGCACCCGGTCTATCCTGTCTGATTGAGGAGAAGAAAGGAGAACGATGATGACTGAAAAAGCGGTTTGGCATCCTGATCCGGAATATATCAAATCAACCCGGCTGTTTCAATGGATGAAGTCGCTCGGTTTTTCAGACTATGCCGATTTTTTGAAAGCGAGCACAGACGATATCGCCTGGTTTTGGGAGGAAGCCGAAAAAGCCCTCGGCATCTCCTGGTTTCACAGGTACGATCAGGCATTAAACACGGAAGGAGGCATCAAGTGGCCGAAATGGTTTTCCGGCGGCCGCTTAAATGCCGTATACAATGCAGTCGAAAAATGGGCCGGCCAAAAGGAAACAGCCGAAAAAACGGCCATCATTTGGGAAAGAGAAGACGGGAGAACGGGGCGTCTCTCATTTTCCTCATTACATGAAAAAATCGCGCGTGCGGCCCAAGGCTTTAAACATCAGGGCATCTCGAAAGGGGATGTGATCGCAATTTACATGCCGATGACCCCCGAGGCTGTCATCGCCATGATGGCTGCCGCTAAAATCGGAGCGATATTTTCGCCGATTTTTTCAGGCTACGGAGCCCATGCCGCAGCTGCGAGATTGCGCGCCGCAGAAGCAAAAATGCTCGTCACCGCCAACTCGTTTAAAAGAAGGGGAAACGTGATCGATATGAAAAAAGAAGCGGATGAGGCCGCAGACCGTTCTCCTTCCGTCGAAAAAGTCGTCGTCTGCCGTCTCCACGATACTGCTTCGCCTTGGAACGAAACAAGGGACGTGGATTGGGACGAATTAATGAAACAGGAACCTTATGAAAAGACAGAACAGATGGAGAGTTCTGAAACGCTGATGGTCCTTTACACATCAGGTACGACAGGGCAGCCGAAAGGCGCCGTTCATACCCATTCCGGTTTTCCGATTAAAGCAGCGTTTGATGCCGGATTCGGCATGGATGTCAAGCATGGTGACCGCTTTTTCTGGTATACGGATATGGGGTGGATGATGGGGCCGTTTTTAATATTCGGCGGTCTCATCAACGGAGCTGCCGTTTTATTATACGACGGAGCCCCGGATTTCCCTGAGCCTGACAGACTGTGGGAGCTCGTCAGCCGGCACCGCGTCACGCACCTCGGCATCTCCCCGACCCTGATCCGCACCATGATGCTATATGGCGAAGATTTTCGGAAAGCGTATAATCTGGACAGCCTGAAAGCCATCGGTTCAACGGGCGAGCCGTGGAACTATGAACCGTGGATGTGGCTTTTCCGCCATGCCGGAAAAGGGAAGCTGCCGATTTTTAATTATTCGGGCGGAACGGAAATCGCCGGCGGGATCTTGGGCAATGTACCGATTTTGCCGATCACGCCGATGACCTTTAACTCGCCTCTTCCGGGGATGGCCGCCAACGTCTACAATGAACATGGGGCCGAAACCGTCGGAGAAGTCGGGGAGCTTGTCCTGACAAAGCCTTGGGTCGGAATGACAAACGGCTTTTGGAAGGAGCCTGACCGATATGAAAAAGCTTACTGGAGCCGCTGGCCTGATGTGTGGGTGCACGGCGACTGGGCAATGAAGGATGGGGAAGGGTACTGGACGATCAGCGGCCGTTCGGATGATGTCATCAATGTTGCCGGCAAAAGGATCGGACCGGCGGAAATCGAAACTGTTTTCGTCAGCCATCCGGCTGTGGCCGAAGCCGGGGTGATCGGTGTTCCTGATAATCTGAAAGGCCAGGCTGTCGTCTGCTTCGCCGTTTTAAGAGGAGATGTGCGCCCTTCGGAAAAATTGAAAGCCGATTTATTGACATTTGCAGGAAAAACGCTGGGTAAGGCGGTTAAGCCAAAAGCGGTGTATTTCGTCAGCGACCTGCCGAAGACAAGAAATGCAAAAGTGATGAGAAGGCTCATTCGGGCGGCTTATTTAAACGAACCTTCAGGCGATTTATCGACGCTTGAAAACCCTGAAGCCTACCATGAAATCGCCCGGCTTTCCGGTCTTTAAAATGTAGTATACTTCAAAAGGACAAAAAGAAGAAGGATCAATTCCTTCCTCTTTTATTTTGATCACAGATAAGGTCTACATACGGACAATGACCGATCCGCCGCCGCCCGATGTACAGACGCGGTTTTGCTGTTCCTCAATGGAACGCAGCAGCTGATTGTTGCTTTCCATCAGCTTGATCAGCAATGCCATTTGATCCTCCAGGTTTTTCAGTCTTTCAGTCATCTGCTGCGGGCTTTGACCCGGCGGCAGCTGTGAGGCAGCGGGCGGGTAAGGCGTTTCAGAATTCCATTTTGAATACATAGTAAATGTGCCTCCATCATCTAAACTTATGTACCTTATTTTATGAAGGCAGAAATCTCATTGTTCGCCTAATTTGGACGGAAAAGGAGCAGAGGAAGATGTATGTAACGATAAAAGAAACAGCAGAATACTTGTCGCTGTCAGAGGCGTATATTGAACAGCTCATCAGGGAAAAGAAGATCAGAGCCGTTCACGACGGACGGCAATTTTTAATCAACAAAGAACAATTCAGCACACATTTGGAACAGATGGAAAAATATAAAGAACTCGTCGAAGCGATTCTCAATGAACCGATCCCGGAAGATCCCGATGTAAAGGACGAGGATTAGCATACCATAAAAACATTATGTAAACTAAAACTGATGAATAAGTCACAATTCAGGAAATGAAAGGGATGAAAAAAGTCACTTAAAACAAGTTTTAGACGATTTTATCTCATTTCCTAAACAATCGCGTTCATTTTTTGTTCAAAAAATGTTATTATTTAATAGTAAAATATACATCGTGTTTTGAGATTGCAAGTTTTTCAGTTCCATTGCTGAAAAAGCAAGACAAACACACTTGGCAGTTCTTCTTTGCGGATTTGTTTGTGCATAAATTCACAAACCGAAACCAAAAAACTGCCTTCAAAAAATAGCACATTGCTTATTGTAAAGGAGAATTGGTTATGCCGGAAACAATCGATCAAACAAACGAATCTGTTAGTCAAAGCCAACGTGATCTTATTGATCAGCTGTTAAAGCCTGAAGTGCAGGAGTCTTTGACTGTCCTAGTCGACCAGCTTCCAAAGCTGACTGAACTGGTGAACATTTTGACGAAGTCTTATGATTTCGCACAATCCGTAGCAACTGATGAAGTATTAAAAAGCGATACTGTAGGAGCCATTACAGAAATTCTTGAGCCGGTAAAAGATACGGTGAAAGAAGTAGCGGCGACAGCGATTGAAGCTAAAGACCGCGCCGACGAAAGCAACGAAGTGATCGGACTGTTCGGCCTCTTGAGAATGCTGAAAGATCCGCAGGCTCAAAAACTGTTCCGCTTTGTCCAAAGCTACCTGCAAATCATGTCAGAACGCGAAAAACAAAAATAACCACCTTCAGAATATATTTAGAATAAGGACGGAGGATTCATGATGTCAAAACATATTGTCATTCTAGGCGCTGGTTACGGCGGTTTACTTTCTGCTTTAACAGTGCGCAAACATTACACTAAAGAAGAAGCAAAAGTTACGGTGGTCAACCAATACCCGACTCACCAAATCATTACGGAACTGCATCGTCTTGCGGCAGGAAACGTATCAGAACAAGCGATCGCAATGCCGCTTGCAAAGCTTTTCAAAGGAAAAGACATCGACCTTAAAATTGCAAAAGTAAACTCTTTTTCCGTTGATAAAAAAGAAGTGGCTCTATCAGACGGCACAACGTTAACATACGATGCACTCGTTGTCGGCCTTGGTTCTGTAACGGCTTACTTCGGCATTCCTGGCCTTGAAGAAAACAGCATGGTACTGAAATCGGCAAACGACGCGAACAAAATCTTTAAGCATGTTGAAGAACGCGTGCGTGAGTACTCCAAAACAAAAAATGAAGCTGATGCAACGATCCTGATCGGCGGCGGCGGTTTAACAGGCGTTGAGCTTGTAGGCGAGCTTGCTGACATCATGCCGAACCTTGCGAGAAAATACGGCGTAGACCCTAAAGAAATCAAATTGAAACTGGTTGAAGCAGGTCCGAAAATCCTTCCTGTTCTTCCGGACGATCTTATCGAACGCGCTACTGCAAGCCTTGAAAAACGCGGCGTTGAATTCTTAACAGGTCTACCTGTTACAAATGTAGAAGGTAATGTCATTGATCTGAAAGACGGATCAAAAGTGGTTGCCAACACATTTGTTTGGACCGGCGGCGTACAAGGAAACCCGCTTGTCGGCGAATCAGGTCTTGAAGTCAACCGCGGACGCGCGACTGTAAACGAATTCCTTCAGTCTACATCACATGAAGACGTGTTCGTTGCCGGAGACAGCGCCGTTGTCTTTGGTCCAGACGGCCGTCCATACCCGCCGACAGCGCAAATTGCATGGCAAATGGGCGAACTGATCGGATACAACCTGTATGCATACTTAGAAAACAAATCATTGGAAACGTTCAGCCCTGTTAACTCAGGCACGCTTGCAAGCCTTGGCCGCAAAGACGCGGTTGCCATCATCGGCGCCAACTCAACAGCCTTGAAAGGTCTGCCTGCTTCCCTGATGAAAGAAGCGAGCAATGTCCGCTACCTAAGCCACATTAAAGGTCTGTTCAGCCTGGCATACTGATAAAATTCCAGCGCTACTTATAGTGTAAACTATAAGTAGCGTTTTTTTATGCCCTAAATTTGACGGGAAAATGAAATATTTTGAAATTAGGCCCTTGAAAAGGGTATATCCGGCCCCTTTTTGAAATAAAGTATTAAAACATGCCTAAAGGGGAGAAAATACATGAACAAGACCATTAAGATCAGCTTGTGCATCATGATGATTGCCGTATTGGCGCTCTTCTCCCGCCTCAATCCGGAAGAGCCCGCCGCCGTTGCTGCAGAAAATAAAGACGGGCTGTCCGCTGAGCTTGACCGGCTTTTAAAAGAAGAGCCCGCCTTGCAGGGGGCGCTTGCCGGAATCAGCGTCAGATCCGCCGAAACCGGAGAAGTCGTCTACAGCCATATGGGGGACGTCCGGCTGAGACCCGCATCGAGTCTCAAGCTTCTGACAGCTGCAGCTGCGCTTTCTGTGCTAGGCGGGGATCATACGTTTGCAACAGAGGTGCTGGCTGACGGTGCGGTGAAAGGGAGAACCTTAAAAGGAAACCTTTATTTAAAAGGGAAAGGCGACCCTACGCTGCTCCCGGCCGATTTTGATCAGATGGCCGAAGCTCTCAGCCAAAAAGGCATTAAGCGGATTCGGGGAAATCTGATCGGGGATGATTCCTGGTATGACGATGTCCGCTATTCGACGGACGTATCCTGGAGCGATGAACATACATATTACGGCGCACAGGTTTCCGCTCTTACCGCGTCACCGAATGAAGACTATGATGCCGGCACGGTCATCGTCGATGTCACACCCGGCCGAAAAAGCGGCGACAAACCGGCGGTGACGGTCTCCCCGAAAACGGGGTATGTGAAGATCGTCAATCATGCAAAAACCGTACCGGCAAACGGGGAAAAAGACATCACAATCGAACGGGAACACGGCACAAATACGATCCAAATCAAAGGAACGATTCCAAAGGAAGCATCAAGAGCAAGGGAATGGGTTTCGGTTTGGGAGCCTGCGGGCTATGCGCTTGATTTGTTTAAACAGGCGCTCGACCGGAAAGGCATTCAAGTGCTTGGAAAAGCAAAAACCGCAACCACCCCGAAAAATGCGCGGCGCATCGCAGTCCGCCGATCGATGCCGCTTTCGGAACTGATCGTGCCTTTTATGAAGCTCAGCAACAACGGCCATGCCGAAACGCTGGTCAAGGAAATGGGGAGGGCGGTCAAAAAAGAAGGAAGCTGGGAGAAAGGGCTTGAGGTTTTACATGAAAAGCTTCCCGGTTTTTCAATTGATCCGGACAACGTCCTTCTGAGAGACGGTTCAGGCATCTCCCATATCAATCTCATCACCGCACATCAGATTACAAACCTGCTGTATTCCGTACAGGATGAACCATGGTTTTCCTCTTATCTTCGTTCACTGCCGGTTTCCGGCGAAAGCGACAGAATGGTTGGCGGAACATTGCGCAACCGGATGAAAAACCCAGAGCTCAAAGGCAAAGTCAAAGCGAAAACGGGCTCTCTTTCGACCGTCAGTTCTTTATCCGGCTATGTTGAAACGAAAAGCGGGAAAACGTTGATTTTCTCAATTATCTTAAACCAGCTGTTGGACGAAGAAAAAGGAAAAGAGATCGAAGACAAGATCGCCGAACGGTTGGCCGGCCAATGACATCACCTTCCCTTGCTCCCGGGCTGTTCCGGGACGGCCCGATTTTTTTCAAAAGCCAACATCTTCGCATTTTATAAGATTCCGTGCCTCCTTTTGAATCGCAAAACGAAAAGTGAAAGATATCATTATTTTTCTTCGTCCCCGGGCAGATACCATTAACATTCATATGATTTAACACCAATAGATTTAAAAGGAGGAAGGAGCCGGCGAATGCGAAAAGTTTGGCACGTATACGTATATTTACTGCAGCAAGCCGGTCTATTCCCCCGGGGGGAGATTTTAGTCTGCCTATGGTCAAGCGCCGGCTTTTTCATGAAGATGATCCGGGGAGCAATGAAGACGAATACGTCGGTGACTACTTTTCTCCCGATGAATGTCATGTAGTAGACCACTCTGGAAAATATGTGAATGTGACGTTTTATGAATAATGTGAGATAAGCCCGCCGCTTTAGAGTCGGAGGGTTTTTTGTTTTCCACCGGAAGAATTCTCTTGTATAACAGATAGTCGTTATCTAACTATTATTATAATACAGATGAAATGTTGAATTTCTTGCCCTCAGCTTGCCATCTTCAATTTGTGTATGTTCTAAGAACTTTGTTCATAACTTCACATAATGTGTGACTTTTTTCACATTCAAAACTGTTCTACCCAACATAAGATAAAAATGTAGCATCTGTTATACAAATCGAATGATAAAAGAGGTGGATAACATGGAACAATGGAAAGGCTTCACCACAAATGTATGGCAAAAAGAAGTAAACGTGCGGGATTTCATTTTGAACAACTTTCAGCCTTATGAAGGTGACGAATCGTTTCTGCAGCCTCCAACCGAAGCAACAACCGCATTGTGGGATCAAGTGATGGAATTGTCGAAAAAAGAGCGCGAAAACGGCGGGGTTCTCGATATGGATACGGAAATCGTATCAACGATTACCTCGCACGGACCGGGGTATCTGAATCAAGATCTGGAGAAAGTCGTCGGCGTTCAGACAGATGCGCCGTTTAAGCGTTCTCTTCAGCCTTTCGGCGGAATCCGCATGGCAAAGCAGGCATGTGAGTCTTACGGTTTTGAATTAGATCAGGAAGTAGAACGAATTTTTACGGATTACCGGAAAACTCACAACCAGGGTGTATTTGACGCGTACACAGATGAAATGAAGCTTGCCCGTAAAGTCGGCATCATTACCGGGCTTCCGGATGCATACGGGCGCGGCCGGATCATCGGAGACTACCGGCGGGTCGCACTTTACGGCGTCGATTTCTTAATCAATGAAAAGAAAAAAGATGCAGCCGCCACTTCCAAGCTGATGACTGAAGAAAACATCAGGCTGCGTGAAGAGCTGACCGAGCAGATTCGGGCCCTGCACGAATTAAAAGATATGGCAGCCCGCTACGGCTTCGATATTTCAGAGCCGGCTTCAAACGCAAAGGAAGCGTTTCAATGGCTGTACTTTGCATATTTAGCTGCCATCAAAGAACAAAACGGAGCGGCGATGAGCCTTGGCCGCGTCTCGACTTTCCTGGATATATACATTGACAGGGATTTGCAGAACGGGGTACTGACAGAGCAGGAAGCTCAAGAACTTGTCGACCATTTCGTCATGAAGCTGCGCTTAGTCAAATTCGCCCGGACCCCGGATTACAACGAATTGTTCAGCGGCGACCCGACGTGGGTAACCGAATCGATCGGCGGAATGGCTCATGACGGACGTCCTCTTGTTACGAAGAACTCTTTCCGTTTTCTTCACACGCTTGATAATCTGGGGCCTGCACCCGAACCTAACCTAACCGTGCTTTGGTCTGTCAGACTGCCTGAACGGTTTAAACAATATTGTGCAAGCATGTCCATTAAAACGAGCTCGATCCAGTATGAAAACGATGACATTATGCGTCCCGAATACGGTGATGATTACGGTATCGCATGCTGCGTATCGGCGATGGAAATCGGCAAACAAATGCAGTTTTTCGGAGCACGCGCCAACTTGGCGAAAGCGCTTCTATACGCAATTAACGGCGGAAAAGACGAAAAGCATAAGATTCAAGTCGGACCGGAAATGCCGCCTGTCACATCAGACGTTCTGGACTACGAAGAAGTGATGCATAAGTTTGACCAAACGATGGAGTGGCTTGCAGGGCTGTATATTAACACGCTGAATGTCATCCATTACATGCACGACAAATACTCTTATGAACGAATCGAAATGGCGCTTCATGACACCGATATTCTCCGTACAATGGCAACAGGCATTGCAGGGTTGAGCGTTGTGGCCGATTCGTTAAGCGCTATCAAACATGCAAAAGTAAAAGTGATCCGGGATGAAAACGGCATCGCCGTTGATTTTGAAACAGAAGGCGATTTCCCTAAATACGGAAACAACGATGACCGCGTGGACAAGATTGCTGTCGAGATTGTTGAAACATTTATGAAGAAGCTGCGCAAACATCAAACATACCGCCAGTCGCTTCCGACGATGTCCATCTTAACGATTACATCAAACGTCGTCTACGGGAAGAAAACGGGAAATACGCCTGACGGCCGCCGGGCAGGAGAGCCGTTTGCCCCTGGAGCAAATCCGATGCACGGACGCGACACAAAAGGTACGCTTGCTTCCCTTTCATCGGTCGCAAAACTGCCTTACAGCTATGCGATGGACGGAATTTCGAATACATTCTCGATCGTTCCGAAGGCTCTCGGCAAGGACGATGCAAGCCGGGCCGTCCATTTAGCGAGCATACTTGACGGGTATGCCAAAAAAGCGGGGCATCACTTAAATGTCAACGTATTCAACAGGGAAACCTTGCTTGATGCGATGGAGCATCCGGAAGAGTATCCGCAGTTAACCATTCGCGTATCAGGCTATGCGGTCAACTTCATTAAGCTGACAAAAGAACAGCAATTGGACGTGATCAGCCGTACGTTCCACGAATCAATGTAACTTAAAATTAGGCGGAGCGCCCTTTTCGCTGCGCTCCCATCACAAGGGGGGATCTTCATGATGAACGGACGCATCCATTCGATTGAAACATTCGGTACCGTCGATGGTCCTGGGATTCGATATGTCGTTTTTATGCAAGGATGTTTATTGCGCTGCCAATTTTGCCATAATGCAGATACATGGGAAATCGGAGCGGGACGGGAAATATCCGTTTCCGAAATCGTCGATGACGTTCTCTCATACCTCCCGTATATGGCGTCTTCCGGCGGCGGAATCACGGTCAGCGGAGGAGAACCGCTTTTACAGCTTCCCTTTTTGACAGAATTGTTCAAGGCGTGCAAACAACAAGGCATTCATACGGCGCTTGATTCTTCAGGGGGATGTTATTCAAAAGCACCGGCGTTTCAGGAACAGATCAGCGAATTGATGCAATATACCGATCTTGTTTTGCTCGATCTTAAACAAATCAACCGCAAAAAGCATCTGGAACTGACCGGAATGCCGAATGACCACATCCTCGATTTCGCGACATTTCTCAGCGAACGCCGCATCCCTGTCTGGATTCGCCACGTTCTCGTTCCGGGGATCACAGATATTGACGAAGATTTAAACGATCTCGGAACGTTTATCGGCGGACTTTCGAATGTCGAAAAGGTGGAGGTTCTCCCATATCATGAACTCGGCGTCTATAAGTGGGAAGCGCTCGGCCTTGAGTATCCTTTAAAAGGAATCGAACCCCCTGCCGAAGAACGGGTTAAACATGCATACAAATGCTTAACCGCTCACTTGAATCACAGACACCCGTTTACTGAAACGCTTGCATAAAAGCATTCGTTTTTAATAATAGTAAAACAGATGTGAGAAGCCGGGCGAAAGCATAATTTAAACGGCACAAATTCATAAAGCAGGGTGGATAGCATGATGTATCATTTGTATTCTCATAACGACTTAGACGGAGTCGGATGCGGAATCGTCGCAAAGACGGCCTTCGGCGAACAGGTGGAGGTTCGCTACAATTCGGTCACGGGACTGGACATCCAAGTCGAAAGATTTTTAGATCGGGCGAAAGACAAGCGAAAACAGGGCGGCTTGTTCATCACGGACTTATCCGTCCATCAGGAAAATGAAAACAAACTGAATGAATACGCCGAAGCGGGCGGAAAGGTCAAACTCATCGACCATCATAAAACAGCGCTGCATTTGAACGAATACCCGTGGGGCCTTGTGAAAGTCGAATATGAAGACGGAAGGCTCGCATCGGCCACTTCTCTTTTTTATGAATATTTAGCAGAGAACGGCCTGATCGAGAAAACGAAAGCAATGGACCAATTTGTCGAGCTCGTCCGGCTATATGATACATGGGAATGGGAGGAAGCGGGCGTTCTTGAGGCGAAACGGCTGAACGACTTGTTTTTCATGGTGTCCATTGACGAATTTGAAGAAAAAATGATCCGTCGCCTGAAAGAAAATGACGAATTTTCCTTTGACGAATTCGAGGAAAAGATCCTCGATATGGAAGAAGAAAAGATTGAACGGTACATTCGCAGGAAAAGGCGGGAAATCGTACAAACTTTCATCCATGGGCATTGTGTCGGAATCGTCCATGCCGAAAGCTACCATTCAGAGGTCGGCAACGAACTCGGAAAAGAATTTCCCCATCTTGATTACATCGCCATTTTAAATATGGGCGGCAAAAAAGCGAGCCTCCGGACCATTCATGATGAAACAGACGTCTCTGAAATCGCCGGCACTTTCGGCGGCGGAGGCCATGCTAAAGCAGCCGGCTGCCCGTTGACAGACGAAGCGTTCAGGCTGTTCGTGCAAGAGCCGTTTCCGGTGGAACCGATCAAAGCCGATGCTTTCAAAAACATATATAACTTGAAAGAATCTGAATACGGCTCCCTTTATGAAAACAGGGAAGAAGACCAATTTTACCTCTTTTCGGCTGAAGACGGCTGGAGCATTCAATTAAACAGGGTCACACAAAACGAAACATTCGCTTCGTTTGAAGAGGCGGAACGGTTTATCAAAAGAAATTATGCGGCATGGCTGGTTCGGGATGAGACATTTGTCCGATTTCTGATGCAGCGTGTCAAAGAGCATCTCAATACGACAGGCTAAGACATTAACATGTCTTAGCCTGTCATCGTTATCATATACAAAACCGTCTTTTTGACATATAATAACAGAAAGTTCTGATTTTTCAAAAAAGGGAGGATGCTCATGAACATGAGTTCTGAAAACTGCCAAGCAAAGGAATTCAGGGCGGTATGGATCGCCACAGTCACAAACATCGACTGGCCTTCGCGAAAGGGCCTTGCCGCGGAACAGCAAAAAGAAGAGTACCTGAAGCTCTTGAATGATGTGACAGAGATGGGCATGAACGCAGTCGTCGTTCAAATCAAACCGACGGCCGACGCTTTTTATCCTTCTGCATACGGACCTTGGTCAGAGTATTTAACAGGCGTCCAAGGAAAAGATCCCGGATACGACCCGCTCGCCTTTTTGCTTGAAGAAGCCCACCGAAAGAACCTTGAATTCCATGCATGGTTTAACCCTTATCGAATTATGAATCATACCGATTTGAACAGGCTCGCGGCAGATCATCCGGCGAGAAAGCACCCGGAATGGGTCGTCCGTTACGGCAGCCAGCTGTTTTACAATCCCGGCATTCCCGAAGCGCAGGACTTTATCGTCGAAGGAATCGAAGAAGTCGTCAAAAACTATGAGATTGACGCCGTTCACATGGACGACTATTTCTATCCGTATAAAATAGCCGGAGAGGAGTTCCCTGATTCTGAAACGTATGAGAAATACGGCAAAGACCGTTTCACCGACATTGAGGATTGGCGGCGGGACAATGTCAACCAGCTCGTCAAACAAATCAACGCCGCCATCAAAAAAGAAAAACCGGCCGTCAAATTCGGCATCAGTCCGTTCGGCGTCTGGCGGAACAAGGCGAAGGATCCTTCAGGCTCGGACACAACCGCCGGAATGACCAACTATGACGACCTTTATGCGGATACGAGAGAATGGATTCAAAAAGGATATATCGATTATATCGCTCCGCAAATCTATTGGAGCATCGGTTTTGCCCCCGCGTCCTACGATATTCTGGTTGCCTGGTGGAAGAATGAAGTGGCCAATCGCCCCGTGCATTTATACATTGGACAAGCGGCCTATAAAATCAACAACAATTCTGATCCGGCCTGGTCAGACCCTGAAGAATACCCGAGACAGATCGCCTTAAACCGCGCCTCGAATGTTTTAGGAAGCATTCATTTCAGCCTGAAGGATCTAAACCGCAACCCGCTCGGCGTCAAAGACAGGCTGACGGGCGACCTGTATCACGCTCCCGCGCTGATTCCCGGCATGCCGTGGCTTGAGACTTCCAAAAACTGAACGGAAACGGAGAGGAATCAAGACCCCGTCCGGCGAATTAAAGAAAGGAACAAAAAAGGCCGGAGCTGATAGAAATATGGATCGCATAACTGCTGAAATCAGGGATCGCAGCATCGATATAGGTGGTGAAGATGAATATCATTTTGACTCCTTAAAACCGATTTTGAAAGACAAAAGATTTGTATTTCTCGGTGAAAGCGGACATTGCGTCAAAGAATACATCACGGCTAAAATCAGCCTCATCCGCTTTCTGCATCGGGAGATGGGGTTCAATGTTGTTGCGTTTGAAAGCGAATTGGGAGATTGCACAATCGGTGACTTTTTTTCCTCTGAATACAGCGCCGAAGAGTTTATGCGCGGCTCCATCGGGAAGATCTGGCACAACCAGTTTGTCCTCGAATTGTTCCGTGAGCTGAAGGAATCAGAGGGGCTTCACTTAACAGGTATTGACGTCCAACAGAGCAGGAAAAAGCACTTTTCCTCCTTTTTGGAGAAGTATTTGACAGGACGGATCCGACAGCAGTACATCGACTTTGACCGCCTTGCAAATGAGCTGCTTGACAAGAATGGAATATTCAAATGGCGCTTTCGAAAAACGGCCGAAGAAACCGCCAAAATGGGAAAAGAATTAATCGAAGGACTTGAAAAACAAACGTTTCCTTCGGCAATGCTGCATAAGGTCGTGATGCAGACGATTGAGAACAGGCTGAATTACGTCAAGGCCAACTTTCAAAAAAGCTTCTCCAAATTGTTTGAATACCGGGACGAATTAATGGCAAAAAACCTGGAATTTTTATCAACACACATCTATCCCGCTGATAAGTTCGTCATTTGGGCGCACAACCTTCATATCAAAAAACAGAGCAGTGCCAGCCGTTTGTCCCGGTACCGCTCATTTGCCGAGAATCTCCCGCCATTGATGAAAGAAAAGAGTTTTGTGATCGGGTTGTATGCAAAAGAAGGAAGGATGGGAGATTACAGCGGCCGCGATTATCCGATAAAAAAAATGAGTCATAAGCATATGGAATGGCTGCTCAGCCATTCGCCTTATCAAAATTCGTTTGTGCGCTGCAGCCATGAATGGGGACAGAAAAAGTATAGAGCGTTTGAAGGAGGCGGTCTGCGCACATCGTTTGTCCCGGCGCGGCAATATGACGGGATATTATTCTTCAAAAACGTGCATCCGGTAACAATAAACGAACAAGTCAAATAAGCATTCCCGAATTCTAAAATTCGGGATTTTTTTGGATTAAAAATCGTGTTTGCAGTAAACCTTAATAGATAAAGACAAAAAAAGAAAGGTTTACTTGACATGGATATTTTCTTAGCCATTTTACCCGCAATCTTTTGGGGCAGCATCGTATTGTTTAACGTCAAATTAGGCGGAGGACCGTACAGCCAAGTGCTCGGAACGACGATCGGCGCATTGGTTTTTTCCATCGGTGTCTATTTTTTCGTCCAACCCGACTTATCGCCGCGCATTTTTGCAGTCGGTATCATTTCAGGCGTATTTTGGGCGCTTGGCCAGGTGAACCAGCTGAAAAGCATTAAGCTGATCGGCGTTTCAAAAACGATGCCGATCTCAACCGGGCTTCAACTCGTATCCACCTCCTTGTTCGGCGTTCTCGTGTTCCACGAATGGGCGNNGCGACGACGGTCTCGATCGTTCTCGGCGTGCTGGCGCTGATTTTCATCATCATCGGCGTCGTGTTGACGTCATTGGAAGACCGCCGGAGCCAGGACAACCATGAGGAAAAAAACGGAGACATGAAAAAAGGGATTGTGATCTTGCTCATTTCGACATTAGGTTACCTTGTGTATGTCGTCGTGGCTCGGTTCTTTCATGTCAGCGGCTGGGCCGCTCTTTTTCCTCAAGCCATCGGGATGGTGGCAGGAGGATTGCTTTTCACATTCAGGCACCATCCCTTTAATTTCTACGTAATCAAAAACATTATTCCAGGTTTAGTCTGGGCGGCGGGAAATTTGTTTTTATTCATTTCCCAGCCGCGGGTCGGCGTGGCGACAAGCTTTTCATTATCGCAAATGGGGATCATCATTTCGACACTCGGCGGAATTATTATCCTTGGTGAAAAAAAGACAAAGCGCCAGATGGTCGGGATCGTCATCGGGATCATCCTGATCGTCATTGCCGGCGTAATGTTAGGAATCGCAAAGGCATAAAAAGGACGGCGCATCGGCCGTCCTTTTTTTATATCGTAACCATAGCCGTAAGCGGCAGATGATCAGAGGCTTCGGGGCTCTTGGTGACAACTCCGGCAGCGGTCACATGAAGAGAGGGACTTGCAAAAATGTAATCGAGCCGTTTTTTCGGACGGTGCGACGGGTAAGTGAAACCCGCACCGTCCCCGGCATCTTCCCACACATCGCGAAGCACTCCTGTGACTTTTTTCCAGCCTCTTGAACGGGGCTTCATATTCCAGTCCCCCAATACAATCGCCGGCTTTTCAAGCTTCTGAAGCCTGCCTGTGATATAGCCGGTCTGCTTTCGATGGAGAGAGGGGTGCAAGCTCAAATGCGTCACAAACACATAAAGGAGCCGCCCGTCGATGTCAATGGCTGTTTCGAGCAATGATCTTCCTTCAATCAGCCCCGGGACAAAATTGAACAGATGATGCTGTTCGTCCACAATCGGAAATCGCGACAAAAGGGCATTTCCATATTGCCTTTTTAACTGGGAACCTTTTGAACGTAATGAAACGGACGGGCTGTAGGCATGCTCCATCCCCAGCTCTTTTGCGAGCCGGCTGATTTGATCTTCATACCGGCTTCTTTTCAAAAAGTGCCGATCGACTTCATTAAGGCCGATAATATCAGCGCCGCTCTCAGCGATCAACTCGGCAATCCTTTGCAAATCAAGGCGCTGATCGGTGCCCTTGCCATGGTGAATATTAAACGTCATGATGCTGATATCCATTCATATCCCGCCTGTTCGATAGATTACAAATATTTTGCCTCTGAACCCGGCAAATTATTTTCGGACAGTTCGAAAGCATCGTATAATCTTAGGCGGAGGGATTATGTTGTACAAAATTATTATGACGCTTTTCACGACACTTTTGATGATCATTCAGATCGGGGTGCTGTATTTTTGGCTGTTCGATTAGAAGGATCTGTATACGGAACTGGGACTTCTCTGCTGGAACGGGTCGATCTTAGCGGGGGCGGTCATCTGCATCGTGTACTTCACATTGCTGAAAAAGGGGGCATTTTCCTCTATCTTCAAAAAGCTCGTTCTTTCCTCAACGGTCATGGTAATCGTTTTACACTTGGCATCATTCGTTATCGACTTTGCGGCAAATTCTATGCCATAAAACAAAGAATGATTCCTTGGTTATTTTAAATGAGGAGGAGATGCCATGGCCGGACGGATAAAGCTCGATTCTCGCAAATCGCGGCCATGATCAAGGAAGAGCGCCGAGAGCAGCGGCTTTTTATTCTCTCCGCGACGATTTTCCAGAGCGTGAATCAGCGGCGGCCGTTCTCGGCCAATTAGATGATGACGACATACAGCCACTAAAAAGAAAAGCAAAACGGTATCATGCAGATAGGCGGGGGAAAGCTCCGCCATTTTTGGGCTGCGGAGCACCCGTTTTGCCGCATTTGGACATATGCTTATATATACGCTGTGAAGAAGGCGGGGGATAAAAGTGACCATGTTTTTAGCTGTTATCATATTTCTGCTGACGCTTACATTCGTCATATGGCAGCCGAACAATTTATCAATCGGCTGGTCGGCGTGCGGCGGGGCAGTACTGGCGATCATCGCCGGGGTCGTTGATTTTCAGGATGTACTAAACGTAACCGCGATCGTCTGGAATGCGACATTAACCTTTGTGGCAATCATCATAATTTCACTTATTCTCGATGAAATCGGATTTTTCGAGTGGGGGGCATTACATATGGCGAAGGCGGCGGAAGGAAACGGGATTCGCATGTTTGTATATGTTTCCGGTTTAGGTGCCATTGTCGCCGCATTATTCGCCAATGACGGAGCCGCGTTAATTTTGACGCCGATCGTTCTATCGATGGTGCGCGCTTTGAATTTTCCGGAAAAACTCGTGTTTCCGTTTATTATCGCGGGCGGGTTTATTGCCGATACCACATCGCTTCCGCTCGTTGTCAGCAACCTTGTCAACATCGTGTCGTCCGATTTCTTTCACATCGGCTTTATCGAATATGCGGCAAGAATGGTGATTCCAAACGTGTTTTCACTGCTTGCGAGCATCACCGTACTTTATATATTTTTCAGAAAGAGCATACCGCGGCATTATGACGCAACGCATCTGAAACAACCAGGGGAGGCAATCAAAGATCAAAGCATATTCCGTTTGTCATGGTTCATATTAGCCATCCTTTTATTCGGCTATTTCATCAGCGAGCTGTTTTCCATTCATGTATCAATTATCGCCGGCGCGACAGCCATCTTTTTCTTAATCGCTGCGAAAAAGAGCCCAGCTGTCCGCACAAAGCAAGTTCTGAAAGGAGCCCCCTGGGCGATCGTTTTTTTCTCGGTCGGGATGTATGTCGTCGTATACGGATTAAAAAATGCAGGCTTAACGGAAATTCTTGCATGTATCATTCAAGCTGCAGCCGGTCAAGGGCTGTTTGCCGGAACGATCGGAATGGGATTTATCGCCGCTTTTCTGTCATCAGTTATGAATAATATGCCGACCGTGATGATTGACGCGCTTTCCATTCAGCATACCGAAACCCACGGAATCATGAGGGAAGCACTGATCTACGCCAATGTCATCGGCTCCGATCTCGGGCCGAAAATAACGCCGATCGGCTCATTAGCGACGTTTTTATGGCTTCATGTCCTTTCTATGAAAGGCGTGAAAATCTCTTGGGGAACCTACTTCAAAACAGGCATCATCCTGACGATCCCGACGCTTTTTATCACCCTTGTCGGGCTTTATATCTGGCTATTGATCATTCACTAAGATGACTCCGCCGCATGTCAGGCGCGAACATTGGGGCTTTGATGATCCGACAAGAGCTAAAGGAACAGATGAGAAGAAATGGGCATTCTTCCAGCGTGTGAGGAAGAAATCGGAGAACGGGTGAAACGTTTTGCGGAAACAGGGGAATCCGTGATCTGAAAAAAGTCGATTTTAACCATCGGCTTTTTTATTGCTCTATGGTAATTTTTATTTTATTTTTCAACCTAGCTGCTTTAAAATCGGTCCGAGCAAGGTTAAACGGGACTGACTTCATGCCGTTTTCCTGACCCGCTCATGTAAAATAGCAAACCGTTCTTCGGATTCCGCAATTGATAACATGAATTCTCCATAAATTCCGCTTTTGCACGATTTCAAGAGATTAAGGCGGTTGTCCTTTTTATATCATGACAGTTGAATAACAAGAACGAATGTTCTATAATCTTTATGAGCATCGTTGAAGGTTATGAAGTACTATGTGTTAAAAATATAAAGAATGTTACATGCTGGGGAGGTTATATTTTGAAACCGCGAATCACGGTCATTACACTGGGAGTAGATGATGTAGAAAAGGCGCTTCATTTCTACCGGGATGGATTGGGGCTTCCGTCAGACGGCATCGTCGGCGAGGAGTTTGAACACGGTGCCGTTGCTTTTTTCGACTTACAGCCGGGCCTTAAGCTCGCCGTTTGGAACCGGAAGGATATTGCATATGATACGAACCTTAACAAGACAATGCCAAGCCCGACCGAATTCACGATCGGACATAATGTTGGAAGCAAAGCAGAAGTCGACGAAGTCATGCAACAGGCAAAGACAGCAGGCGCCGTCATAACAGTCCCGCCGCATGATACGTTTTGGGGCGGCTATTCGGGGTATTTCCAGGACCCTGACGGCCATTTGTGGGAAGTCGTCTGGAACCCTCAGTGGGAAATCGAATAGCAAAGTACAAACCCATCGATGAAAGGTGGGTTTTTGTTTTGCCTGAAAATCAACAATTGACAGATCTGTTATAACTGTTTATATTGTATATATACAGTTATAACGAATTGAGGGATGTTATGCTTGAATATTTTGATTTCAAACACATCAGATGAACCGATTTATTTGCAGATCGTAAACCAATTAAAGGAGCATATCGTCAAGGGGGAGCTCGCGGAATCACAGCCGCTCCCATCGATCAGAAGCCTGGCCAAAGAGCTGAAAATCAGCGTGATTACGACAAAACGGGCCTATGACGAGCTGGAGAAAGAAGGATTCATCGTCACCGTGGCCGGAAAAGGATCGTATGTCGCAGCCATCAACACGGAGATGCTGCGGGAGACGAAAGTGAAACTGATCGAAGAAAAAATGACCGAAGCAATCAATGAAGCCAAGCTTGTCGGCTTGTCTTTGAAGGAACTGCAAGACATGCTCAAGCTGATATATGAAGGGTGGTAACAATGAGCAACATACTGGAAATAAAAAATGTGTCGAAAAGCTATCAAGATTTCTCTTTGAAAAATGTAAGCATTACCCTGCAAAAAGGCTACATCATGGGCTTTATCGGACCGAATGGAGCGGGTAAAAGTACGACGATCAAACTGATCATGAACATCATCAAAAAAGACAGCGGCGACATCAGCATTTTCGGCCTTGATCATGAGCGGCACCAACTTGACATCAAACAGAGAATCGGCTTTGTCTATGACGAAAATCATTTTTATGAAGAACTGACCATTGAGGAAATGAAAGGGATCGTCAGCCCGTTTTACGCGAGGTGGGATGAAGCCGTTTTTCAGCAATACGCTAAAGACTTTCGCCTTCCTTTAAAAAGGCGGATCAAAGATTTGTCAAAGGGGATGAAGATGAAGTTTTCGTTGGCTATCGCACTTTCGCATCATGCCGATCTATTGATCATGGACGAACCGACTTCAGGACTTGATCCTCTCGTCAGATCTGAGCTGCTGGATGTGTTGCAAACATTGCTGCAGGACGAAAACAAGTCGATTTTCTTTTCGACCCACATTACATCTGACCTGGAGAAAGTTGCCGATTTTATTACATTCATCCAAAACGGCGAGATCGTGTTAAGCAAGGCGAAGGATGAGCTTTTAGAGGAGTACTGCATCGTCAAAGGCCATCACGACAAGCTTGATGCGGGCCATGAAGACGTATTGATCGGCTTAAAGAAAAACAGCTTCGGATTTGAAGCCCTTGCCAAAGATAAGCGGGAAGTCGTTCAGCGATTCGGGGATTCAGTCATCATTGAAAAACCGACATTGGAAGATATTATGGTGTTTTCCACCGGCAGGAGTGATCAAAGTGTATCATCTTATTAAAAAAGACCTTTTGATGCAAAAAAAATCGTTAAAATTATCGATCTTGTTGATGGCCTTTTTTTCTATTACCCTCTCTAATATCGGGCACGTCGGTTTTTTGGTCAGCGTGTTGGCGATCACTTACCAATTGGCATTGGGGGCAAGCGCCCTGGAGGATAAAAATAACAGCGACAAAATCCTCATCAGCCTTCCGATCAAAAAAAGCACGATCGTTTTGTCAAAATACGCATCAATCTATGTGTATGCGGCGTTTGCCATCCTGATCTACGGCGTCATCTATTTGATCGTCAAGCTTGTACAAGCTCCGCTTAACATTTCGTTTACTTTTATCGGAATCATGGGTGCTGTCACTGCCGTTACCTTATTTTGTTCCATCTCGTTTCCGCTGATTTTCAAATACGGCTATCTAAAATCAAAAATGGCGAATATGGTGATCTTTTTCGTTTTCATATTCGGAGGATCGGGATTATCTAAATTTGCAAACAGCGGGCAAGTGTCCTGGAATCAAAGTATCACAGATTTTTTAGGCAATGCATCCGAACCCGTGGCGATCTTGCTGCTGGCCGTTTGCCTGCTTGCGATCCTGTTTCTTTCATACGCCGTCTCCTTGCACTTTTACAATAAAAGAGAATTTTAAAAAACGTAACAACCGCCGGTTTGCCAGCCGGCGGTTGTTACACGTTAAGCGATTTCTTCTTGTTAAACTTCACAAAAAACCGGCAATGGTCGCCGTTGTCGGCCCTGCAAGTCATCCTTTCCACCTGATCGGCGCCAAGCACTTTCTTAAACATCTCTGTTTCGCAGGCGCAGGCCTTTTTAAACTTTTTGGCCACGGCGAAGATAGGGCAGTTATGTTCAACGATTTCGTACGTGTCATCATCTATTTTTGTAACGTCGGCCATATAGCCTTTTCCGTTTTGGATCTCTGTAAGCTTTTCAATCTTTTCTGCCGCGGTTTTGCCATGCATATTAGGCAAGTAGCTGTTTTTTTGCCGCTCGCTTCTTTTTTCCAACAGATAATCGATGATGTCTTCACCGTGCAATTCTTTTAGATCGTGAAGAAATTCAACCGTCATATTTTCGTAGTTTTTCGGAAAAAGCTCATCAGCTTTAGAAGACAGCGCAAAGACCTGAAGCGGGCGTCCCATCGGCTGCTTCACTTCGCTGACGGTGAGAAGTGAATCCCGCTCTAACATATTCAGATGTTTTCTGACGGCCATTTCGGTTATTCCTAAACGTTTTGAAAGCTGACTGACGGTCATGCTTTTCTCTTTTTTTAACAGTTCAAGTATTTTATCTTTTGTTGAGAGCCTGGAATCCATTTGATCACCCGCCTTTTTGAAAGTTTTTTGAACAATTAAGTTTATCATATTTTAGAAAAAGAAACAAAACCGTCTGCTGAAAACGGCTTCTTCAATAAAAGGGGAGGGACGGAAAAAAACTTTCTAAACTTTACTTTATAGTTGAAAAAGTTTAGAAAATGATTTTATAATAGGTTCATAACATAATTTATACATATGAGGAGGACATAACATGTCAAAATATGAACTTCCGGCATTACCTTATTCTCACAGCGCTCTTGAGCCTAATATTGATGAAGAAACGATGAAGATTCACCACGGGCGTCACCATGCAACATATGTAAACAATTTAAACGCTGCTTTGGAAGGACGCGATGAACTGGCAGGTAAATCGGTTGAAGAGCTGATTGCAAACCTTGATGCAGTACCGGCTGAGATCCGTACCGCCGTCCGCAACAACGGGGGAGGGCATGCAAACCACAGCCTGTTTTGGAATATCCTTTCTCCAAACGGAGGCGGCGCGCCTGCCGGAGAGATTGCAGAAGCGATCAATCAAACGTTTGGAAGCTTTGATCAATTTAAAGAAGAATTTGCGAAAGCAGCGGCCGGACGCTTCGGCTCCGGATGGGCTTGGCTCGTTGTCGATAAAGACCGCTTGGCGATTACCTCTACGCCTAATCAGGACAGCCCGCTCATGGAAGGCCAAAAACCGGTTCTCGGACTTGATGTGTGGGAACATGCATACTATCTAAAATATCAAAATAAGCGGCCTGACTACATTTCCGCTTTCTTCAATGTCGTGAACTGGGAAGCAGTCAACAAATATTATCAAGCTGCCCGCGGATAAGGCAATTCCCTAAAATCAAAGTTTTTAGTTACAGCGGAGGTATTTTTAAAATGGCAAATGTTTTATTTATTAAAGCAAACCCGCGTCCGGCCGAACAGGCGGTCAGCGTAAAACTGTATGAGGCGTTTTTAAACAGATACAAGGCGTCACATCCCGAAGATCAAATCACGGAACTCGATTTATTCAAAGAAAATCTGCCTTATTATGATATGGATAAGATTAACGGTATGTTTAAACTGGCAAAGGGCATCGACATGACAGATGCCGAAAAAGAAGCAGCCGGGCTGGTACAGAAGTATTTAGATCAATTTCTTGCAGCCGATAAAGCCGTTTTCGCATTTCCGCTTTGGAATTTCAGCGTTCCGTCCGTGCTTCACACATACCTTGATTACCTTTCACAAGCCGGCAAGACCTTCAAGTATACGCCGGAAGGACCTGTCGGGCTGATTCGCGACAAAAAAGTGGCGCTTCTTAATGCCAGAGGGGGCGTCTACTCAGAAGGGCCTGCCCAATCAACGGAAATGGCCGTTAACTACGTGAATAACATTATGCATTTCTGGGGCGTAGAAGATTTGACAACCGTCATTATCGAAGGACACAACCAATTCCCAGACCGGGCCGAACAAATCATCGAAGATGGATTGAAAAAAGCAGAAGCTGCGGCCGTTAATTTTTAATAAAATTCACAGTCGAAAGCAGGTTTCCATTCATGACAACATCCATCAAGCTCCTGCGGATCATCGGTATTATTGAAGGAATATCCTATTTGGCATTGCTCTTTATCGCGATGCCGTTTAAATACTTTGCCGGTTATTCAGGCCTTGTTCAGAGCTTCGGCATGATACACGGCGTATTGTTTCTCCTGTTTGTGCTGATGCTCGTTATTGTCTGGTTCCGTCACCGCTGGGCGTTTCTCAGCGTTCTCGGAGCTTTCATGGCATCGCTCTTGCCGTTCGGTACGTTTGTTCTCGATGCCCGTTTGCGGAAAAAGCAGTGAACGTCCTGCAAAAAAGATCTCCTGAGGAGATCCTTTTTTGTTTTAAAATAGATTCGTAAGATCGGAAAACCATATATTAATCCATACGATTTGATTCGTATACAAGAGGATTCCGATAAAAACGAGCATTCCTCCGCCGATTTTCATCAACACATGCGAGTATTTTGTAAAGAATTTTACCTTTCCGATGAAAAACGCCATCACTAAAAACGGAATCGCAAATCCCAACGAATAGGCCGTCACAAGCATAAGCGTCCGGGCCGGATCGGGATTCGTGAAGTTGGCGTACGCAATCGTTCCGAAAATGGGACCGATACACGGCGTCCAGCCGGCCGCAAAAATAATTCCGACAAGTATGGAGTTCAACACGCCGATTTTTCCTTTTCTAAACGAAAACCTTCTCTCCTTCAACATGAATGCCGGCTGAAAAACCCCCAATAAAAACAAGCCCATTAAACAAATAAAAATCCCGCCAAGCATCCTGATCAGGTTTTTATATTCAGAAAAAATCAATCCGACAGAGCTGGCCGAAAAGCCGATAATATAAAAAATCAACGAAAAACCGATCAAAAAAGAAGCCGCATGAAGCAGCACCGTTTGATTGACGCCTTTTGTCTGCCTGCTTTTTAAATCGCTTACAGAAAAGCCCGTAATGTAAGAAATAAAAGAGGGGTACAACGGCAGACAGCACGGGGAAATGAACGATAAGAACCCTGCGCCGAACGCGAGCCATATCGTTACGCTTTGCATTTGATCATCTCCTTAAAACCGCAGTAAACTACAGTAATGATAACATTCCAAATAGTGGGTCGTCTACAATAATATACAAAAGAAAAAGGGAGGAGCTTATTAGAAGCGAATGAATTTTCTGTACATATTGTATTGGAATTGACACAAAGCCATCCTGACGGTACAGTAACTTTTTTTGGAATGATCCGCCCAACACGCTCATGTGATGTGCAATCATACTCATTGTAGGGGGAGTTGTACTATGAAATACTTCAAAACATCCGGGAACAAAAGGAGGGCCGTCACATTGACGGTTCTTTTTTGATTATGACGAAAAAATCGGCATTCCGCTATGCGGGGCAGGGATAAAAGCTATTAAACAACCAAAATCCGGCGGCTTGGAGCCGGATTTCTAAAGGGGGTGTGGCTGCACACCGCTTTTTTTGGTCGTATAGAAATTTCTAGTCCTAGATTCCTAATAAAATCAGTTTTTCCGGAAGCTTCGGTAAAAAACTAGATTTTTATTTCTTTTCTTCCGCTGTATAATGTAAACGGTTTCTCTTGTAGTATACTTATACTATAAAGCGAACCTCACAGGAAGGATAGAAGAAACAGGTGAAACCAATGAATACAAGGCAAAAAGACATTTTATATCTGTTGATATCTGAACCTGAGGACTATTTATTAGTGCGGGATATTGCAGACCGGGCAAAGTGTTCTGAAAAAACGATCCGCAATGATTTAAAAGCGATTGAAGAGTTTTTAACCGAACATTCCGATGCAGAGCTCATCCGGAAACCGGGAGCAGGCGTTTCTTTAAAGATAGAAGAACACGAAAAGATGCGGTTAAGCCGTAAGCTGTGCCTAAAGCAGCGGCCGAAGGTACAAACCGATGAAGAAAGGGTACTTGAGATTGCCTATCGCTTGCTCATGAATGCAAAGCCGGTAACAGTGAAAGAAATCGCAGCGCAGCATTTTTTAAACAAGTCCGTCATCAAACGGGATTTGGATATGATAAAAGAATGGCTGAAGGACTTTCACTTAACGCTCATTTCAAAGCAGCGGATCGGCCTGATGATCGAAGGAAACGAAAAAAACAAACGAAAAGCGCTGGCCAGAATATCAGATTTGATAGAAAATCAAGAGTTTGCCAGCGAATTCATGAAAAAACAATTTTTAAGCCATGAAGTGAAATTTGTGACAAATGAAATCTCAGCACTGCAAAAGCGTCATTCTTTGCGTTTCACAGACGAAACGTTCGAAAGCTTATTGTTGCACACGCTGCTGATGATCCGCCGCATGAAAATGAAACAGCCGATATCGATTTCCCGGGAAGAGATGGCGCTAGTTCAAAAGAAAAAAGAATATCAATGGGCATCCGCATTTTTGAAAAAGCTTGAGCGCGTTTTCGCCGTCCAATTTCCCGAAGAAGAAGTCGTATATTTAACATTGCATATATTAGGCGGAAAAGTGCGCTATCCGTTATGGCAAGATGAGGAGGAAAGCGTAAAAAATCCTTTGCTGAGCGATGTTCTCGATCATTTGGTTGACCGCGTCTCCAAGCTGAAGATGATTGATTTCCGCAAAGATGCGGGATTGATCGAGGGGCTCAGCATCCATTTAAATACCGTGTTGAACCGGCTGAATTATGACCTTTCTGTATCAAATCCAATGCTTCACGACATTAAAAAGATGTACCCTTATATGTTTCATACCGTGGTGGACGTCTTGGAAGATATTAATCAATCATTTCAGCTTTCGATACCCGAAGAGGAAGCGGCGTACCTCACCCTGCATTTTCAAGCGGCGAGCGAACGGATGAACTGCGGCAGCCGGACGCAAAAGAAGGCGATCATCGTCTGTCATATGGGAATCGGAATGTCACAATTGCTGCGGACGAAGATTGAACTGGCATTCCATCAAATCGCTGTGCTGGATTGCATTGCAAAAGCGGATGTGGCGGACTACCTGGCAAATCACGAGGATGTAGAGCTTGTCATTTCAACTGTATCACTAGAAGCGGTAAAGGTTCCGCACGTCGTTGTATCGCCGCTGTTGGAGCCGGCGGATGAGAAAAAGCTGGGCATTTTTATGGATCAGCTTGATCAGCCGTCCCGCAACAAGCAAAAAACGTTTACGATGCTGAATAATACGACTCCTTTTTTAGTGTTTTTACAACAGGATGCAGAACACCGCTACAAATTAATCGAAACATTGGCGATGGCGTTGTATCAGAAAGGCTATGTCGAAAAGGATTATGCTCTCCACGCCGTGGTAAGGGAAAAAATGTCGGCCACGTCCATCGGGGGAGGCATTGCCATTCCCCACGCCAATTCCAAATTCATTAAGAAATCGGCAATTGCCATTGCAACTTTAAAAGAACCGCTTGATTGGGGAAACGAAAAGGTATCGCTCGTTTTCATGCTCGCGGTAAAACAAGAGGACCGCGACATGACGAGGCAATTGTTTCACGAACTGTCTTTTTTAAGCGAGCAGCCGGCGTTTGTTCAAAAATTGACGAAGGAAACAAATGTTATGAAATTTTTATCATATTTGGACTATTAAAAGCAAGGATCAGTTCCTTGCTTTTTTATAGAAAAAAGCCGATTTTTCCGGAAGTTGCGGTAAAAAACCAGACTTTTGATTTTAAGATTTTGATATATAGTAGACACAAGACTTGCGAATAGGAGGATTCAACATGAAACTGTTAGCGGTTACATCATGCCCGAACGGGATCGCTCATACGTATATGGCGGCAGAAAATTTGCAAAAAGCAGCCGACAGATTGGGCGTAAAAATGAAAGTGGAAACCCAGGGCGGGATCGGCGTCGAAAATGAACTGACCGAACAGGACATTCAGGAAGCAGACGCTATCATTATCGCTGCCGACCGCTCGGTAAACAAAGACCGGTTTACGGGAAAAAAGGTGCTGTCTGTCGGGGTACAGGACGGAATCCGCAAACCGGAAGAATTAATTCAAAAAGCTTTGCACGGAGATATCCCCGTCTATCAATCCAGTTCACAATCGGCAAAAGCCGGCCATCAGGCGAAAAAACAAAACCCGATTTACCGTCATTTAATGAACGGCGTTTCGTTCATGGTTCCGTTCATTGTCGTCGGCGGATTATTAATCGCACTTGCGCTCACGCTCGGGGGCGAAAAAACGCCTAAAGGCTTGGTGATTCCGGACGCTTCATTCTGGAAGACGATTGAGCAGATTGGAAGCGCTTCATTCACGTTCATGATCCCGGTCTTAGCCGGATATATCGCGTACAGCATCGCCGATAAGCCC